>JAZSGB010000089.1:0-9756 GCA_045532505.1 Acutalibacteraceae bacterium
ACACCTAAAGAACCGTAACCAAATGTTACAGAACTGCCAAGGAAAATAACTGTTTTATCTTTGATGGGACTATCTTCTTTCATAGTAATGTTATTAAGAGAATACTCACCATAGTTCCCTTTGTTAAACGCCCCAAACATATTACCAACATATCCCCCTGCCACAAGAACGATTATCAACACTATTGATAATATAATTTTCAGTTTCTTTTTCATTCACAGCACCACCCTGCTCGGTTTTTATGGCAAAACAATGTTTATGGAAATATTATACTACCTCTGTTTGTTACTTGCAATATAATAACCGAAACTTAAAACAACACAACTCCCACCTACTATTTCAAGCAAACATTGTTTCCTATATTAAATAAACTTACTGTTACAATAAAACTCTTTAGAATTATTGTGCTTTTTGTAATTCGTGGTATAATTATATTAAATATAGCAAGGAGTTCAAATTTATATGGATATCAATAAAATATATAATCAACTGACGAATGTTGATATTGAACAACAAAAACTCTTATGGGATGAGCGCGGAAAAGGCTATTATGGGGAATACCTTGTATTCTGTGAATTATATAAAAACATTCCGGGCACATGCAAAATTCTTATGAATTTAAATATTCCTGTTAGTTCAACCAAAACAACCGAGATAGACCTAATTTTAATACATGAAACCGGTCTATATATTTTTGAAGTCAAGCATTACAAAGGAACAATTTACGGAAAAAGCTCGGATAATATTTGGACTCAATATTTCAGAACAGCCAAAAACAACACCTTTAAAAATCCAATGCTTCAAAACGAATACCACATAAAAGCCATAAAAGAATTACTACCAAATATTCCTGTCAAATCCATCATTATCTTCACAAATGACGAGTGTGAAATTAAAGTAACAAACACAAATACTGATATAGAGCTTTGCACACTATACGATATCCACCAAACGTTGAATAGAAACTTTAATTGTAGTAATACTACAATTTCGACAGAAAAAATCGATGAAATATTTTGCCAATTATCTCCCTACTCACAAATAAAAGAACCTGTCGAAATTAATGGTGTAGAACAACCTTTTTCATCTTGGGTAGATCCTTTTATATCTGAATTAAAGAAAAAAATATCAGAAGTTGAACAGGAAAAAGCAGAATGGCTTATAAAGGCAAATAGGGATTTAGAAAACCAAAAAGCCTCTATTCAAAACGAAAGAAATCTATTAGAAAAAGCTCAACAAAGAGCGAAGAAAACCAGAAAAAAATGCATTATTTTAGCTATCGTTTTCTCACTTGTTTGTTTTCTTTTTTATTCTAGTTCAATTTCCAATAACAAAAAAGAATATGATAACAAATTAGCTGAATTCAAGCAAAACTTCCTACACGTTGATGAAATAGGAAATGAATATATTGATGAACTAAATTCCTATGTTGAAATAACTAATGTAAATTTAACAACTCTATCAGATGATGCTGTTTCTTTTACGGCAAGGATTTCAATGAATAACGACGTATATGGTATAGAAATCACAGAATCTGCGAAATACATCGTTATGACACAAAATGGTCAAGTATTCGAATATGATGTGTTCGGAGAACATTTAACATATAATAGATTTTCAAATCTCATTGGTAAAAATATCAGAGCCTATGGTGATTTAGCAAACGCCCAATTCTTTGGTATATCAAACATCAATGATATTACATATATAAAAATGACAAACATCAACTTAATAAAAACAGACCTTAATAGAACCATTGTAAAGGATGGTTTGGAAATAGAATTATATTCCAAATAAAAACACCAATATATTCTAAGTTTCATATACAAAACAAGTCCTCTATTTTACTAGAGAACTTGTTTTTATTTCTTCTTATTTTACAGATAAGATACTGAAACCAAGGTGAAGTTTTCTTCTACAGGCTCGTCTGATTCAAGTGCTTCATAGGTAATTGAACGCTTGTGCGATTTGCCTGAAAATGAAATTTGAAGCTCAAAAATGGACCCTTTCGCTTGGGAAGGTTTACGCCTTGCAACAAAAAAACTCAATGCAAAGAACTTCTATGCTTTTAACCCAAGCTTTGATGGCAAGTGCTTTAAGCCAAAACAAATTCAATCACATTGGCCTTGCCACTCTGTTTGCTTAAACCCTACGAGCACAAAATCACTACCTACTAAAATCGGTCGTTTTACGAGCATACCGTCTGAGGCGAGGAGCTTAAGCATTTCTTCCTCAGTCATAGTTGGCAGTTTGGTTTTAAGTTCTAATGACTTATAAAGCAAACCACTTGTATTGAAGAATTTCTTTAATGGTAACCCACTTTTCTTGTGCCATTCGGTAAGCTCTTCAAAGGTTGGGTTATTGAGCTTAATATCTCTTAATTCATATTCAATATTGTTATCATCAAGCCACTTTTTCGCCTTTTGGCAAGTGGTGCATTTGGGGTAGCAAATGAATTTAAACATTGTAATTCTCCATTCTGTTAATAATCATAAACATTAAACATCATTCTGTAAATATCTCAACAGGACCATACAATCCACCTGATACAGATTCTTTTGCAAACTTTAGCTCTGCCTCAAAATATGGCGAAAGCTCTTCCTTTTTCCACTTATCAAAATAATTGGTGTGGATATACCAGTTGGCTGATGTATTAGCTACAACTATTTTCAGTTTATTTTCTTTATCAAGCACACCTGCAGGGATTGTTAATCTATATGGTGGCATCATGGCTGTTCCTATAGATTGATTATTAAGATAAACAGAAGCTGTAAAATGCACCTCACCGAGGTCAATTTCACCTATCTTTCCCACCTTTTCGGCAGGAAGTGTAAATGTTGTTTCATAAACACCACTACCTGAGTAAGCCTCGCCAATCAAATATGACCAATCACCAGGCTGAATCGGTGTTGGATTATCGGAATGCTCTATTTTGATGAAGCCGTCTTCATTACATCCCAGCTCAATATCCTTGTAGAAGAGAAAGTCATTTGTAATGTGGAACCTATTATTAAAATTCTTTTTAAGCTCTGCATCAAAAGCTTCATCTGTAAGTAAAACAACTGCTGTTTCACCAATGGCAAGAGAAAGATGTAAAATTTCATTATCTGCTTCAAGGCGTTGCAACTTACCGTTTTCCAAATCGAGCAGATAGCCCTTTGAGCAAGGCAAATTAACGCTGTATTCCCCTGTTTCACCTGATTCACGGAACAAACAGAAAATATCGCCATTTTCCGTTTTTCTGTGCATTGCACGTAAACCTTCACCCTTAACGTTAATAACAGGTGTAATTTCTTGAAGGTTATTTAAAACTTTTCCACCACACTCAATAAAACAATTAAGAGCTTTTTGAGTTTCCGGTGGAATATAAGCACCCTTGGGAATAATTATATTTCTGTATTTTGCATTGCCGATGTGAACAAAGCCTTTTTCCAAACCACTTGCAGACTGGAAAACATCATCATCAACAATATCAAAATCAATTAACATATCTTCAAGGGTTCTGCCAAGGGCATCAAATTCTTTTGCTACAGACTCAGCATTCAAACCACCTTGAAAATCGCTAACGGGATAATAAAGAGCTGTTTCACAGTCACGCTCTCCGAGAGATGCGATATATGATAATCTTTCAGTGTAACGATTAAACTGACCAAGTTGGTGGTAATACACTTGATTTCCAGTAAAAACAGGCAATTCCTGTGCAAGAAGCCGACCTTTGCGACCGAGAGGAAAATTAAAGGGATTAAACACGTTTATTCCACGTACTGCCTGATACCCTACGGTATAGCGCATTATATCATAAGTAAGCCCCGGTCCTGCTACGCCGAAAATTTCACTCAGAGCAAGCTTAGTTCCGTTCTGTGCAGCTGCAGATGAAGCGTATCTGGGAAAAAATCCGTTGTATGCATTCATATCATCTACACTTGTTACTCTGTTTTCGGGGTAAAGCTGACGCCATATAATATCCACACCGGGAATATCAAAGCACCTCAGGGCACGCATAACATTAAAATTACCACCACCGTGGATACAACCGAGTGGGTCGTGGTCTTTATCCATATGTCCTGTAAAAGCCATACCGTGAGCATTTGCCCATTTTTTGCGAGGAAGCAAAAAATTATCACAAAACATACGGCTACATAAATCATACCAACGGTGAAGAATATAGGCATTTTCCTCTGTTGGAGCTACCCTTTCTGCAATAAGTGGAAGATGTGGCAAGATTGATTCACCATATAGAGATTCATATTTCTCTGCCAGCTCTTTGTTGAATGCTCCTGCAGGTGCTTTAGGCTCATCCGTAAATACTGCTGTAACATTTTCACCAAGTGCATTTTTCATTGCAGAGGCATACTTTTCGTGAGTGATATTTATAAAATATTCTGTGGCATTTTTATTTAACAAATCGGGATAATTATCGTTTAATTCTTTTTCTGCAACATATTCAGCTACAACACAGGCTTCGGGAAATATATGCCCTTCTTCAATAATTTCTTTATTATTGATAAATGAAGCCAATACATCCGGATTGGATTTTTTATACACTTCCCCTGCTGAAAACGAGCGTTCATAGCATTCCAAAGTCTCTCGGGCATATTCGGGGTGGTCTTTAAGAACCCTTCCGCATGCGCCACCTGAGGGCCAACCACCTTCATCATAAAACCAGCAATTCATACCGAGAGATTTGCCTTTTTTGATTGCATAGGCGCAAAGCTCAAAAAATTCATCTGTGAGATAATCAGGCTCAAGATTAGTCGGCATACTGTCGGGACGGAAGCCCTTTGGCTCAGGAAGAATATAAAAAGCTCTTATGCCCAGATTCTGCATTTCAGCAAGCTGTTGGTCTATGACATCGCAACTACAGATGTCATTCCACACCCACACATATACAGGCGCATAGGAAGCATTGGGAGTTACGAAATCATTTATATCAAAATTTTCAGTATTTTTATACATCTGCATTGTATCTATCCTGCTTTTTTAATCTATTAACAAATAATTTAAGTGCTACAACCATTACTACGTAAAGTACTGCAAGGAGAACCGGATATACTTTTATACCCAAAATGCCACTTATAAGGCTGACCATAGGTGGTGCTAACATAACACCGATATAAGCAAAGGCTATCTGTGAGCCCATAATAGATTGCGATGCTTCTTTACCGAAGTTATGAGGTGTAAGGTGTATCATATTGGGGTAAATTGAACCATTACCCAAGCCTACAAGGAACAAGCCCACCACAGTAAACACACCCGATAAAGGAAGGAGCATAATTACAATTGCAGGAGCAAGAATAAAAGCACCTATACCTATGCGCTTCCATGTGCTGATTTTATTTGAAAGCAAGCCTGAAACGAAACGGCCAATAGACATTCCTGCATAATAAACAGTCAACGCAAGTGCGCCGTATTCTACCTCAAAGCCTTTTTCTGCTACAAGATACGAGCTTCCCCACACACCACAGGCATATTCAATTGCATTTGTTGCAAGCATAATAACCCAGACTATACGAACCTCGGGCATTTTTAACATTTGTAAAAGAGAGAGGTTTACGCCCTTTTCCTCTTCGTTTTCTTGATTACCGGAATTCTTTTTCCACAAGGGAAGAGACACAAGCAGTAAAATAGTGATAACTGACTGAACATAAAAAGCATAGCGATAACCACTGCGCCAGCCTGCGTCACCAAGAGCCTGCGACATAATGTAAGGGCTGAGAGTTACACCCACACCATAAAAGCAGTGCAGAAAATTCATATGACTTGCTTTAAAATTAAGTGCCACATAGTTATTAAGCCCCGAATCAATAGCACCTGCACCAAGCCCGAGAATAACAGCTATAGGTATCATAACCCAAAAGGATGGCGCTACAGAAAAACCGAAGAGAGCTGCCGCAGTCATAGCAGTGCTGAAGGCTGTAACCTTAGATGTTCCGAATTTATTGAGAATTCCTGCGCTGAACATACTTGATAGCACGGTACAACCTGAAATTATAAAAGTAAGAATACTTACTGCCTCAACAGGAATATTCAATTCAGAATGTATAGCAGGCCAGGCAGAGCCGATAAGAGAATCGGGAACCCCAAGACCTATAAATGCAATGTATATAACAACTAATAAAAAAGCCATAAAGCCTCCCGGTAAACCTTTTGATGTATTTTAAGAAAATAATAAATTTAAGATTATTAAATCAATTAATTATACCACCATCACAACAAAATACAACACCCCTCATCGATTTTTAGCTTTCGATAAGGGATGTATTTTTTGAAAATCAACCTTGTCTTTTAGACATATACCATTTACGTTGGTTTTATTTACTCGTATTTATTCTTTTTCCATCTGCCTGAGAAAAAGAAGATTAAACCGATTACCATTGGCATAAAGCCTGCCAATGCATCACCATACCAGAAGCCTTGGCAACCCAAACCTACAGCGAAGCCAAGCAAAGCAGAAATACCGATGCGACTGATGATACCGTCGATAATGGCTACGGCGAAATTCAGCTTAGCATTGCCCGAACCATTCATAAGAGAAAAACTCATAGAACGAGTGGCAGAGCCATACATATTGAGAATTGCAGGAATAACGACTATGGATGCTATGGCAAGAACTTCTTTGTCGTTTGTGAACATTTTAAAAATCGGTTCAGAGAAGAAAAACAATACAACTGCAAGAACAGTGGAAATAAGCAGACTGCAATATAAAACTACTTTCATAATCTTGGGAACACGCTCGTACTTTTTGGCACCCAGAGTCTGACCTACCATTGTGCTGCCTGCTGTGGTGAAAGATTGAGAAACGATACCAATCATCATATTAATTTTGTTGTAAAGCCCTGAAAGCGCTGAAAACACCACACCATACAGGTTAATCCACGAGGTAAGCACAATTTTTGAAAGGTTAATAGCTGCAGATTGAATTGCCATAGGTACACCAAGCGCTACCAGCTTTTTAAATGCTTGACGGTCGATTTTGAAAGAGGCAGGCTTAAAGTCGAAGCCAAAGCTTTCTCTTTTTATATACAAGTATGCAAGTGCCGTAGTGAAGCTGATACCCTGTGAAATGACAGTTGCCAATGCAGCACCCAAAACCTCCATATCGAAAACCGCAACAAAAACAAGGTCAAGTACAATATTGACTACTGCGGCAATTGCAATGAACACAAATGGTCTACGGCTATCGCCCATACCACGCAGAATAGCGCTGATAATATTATAACCGTAAATGAAGAATAACCCGACTATGCAGATAACAGTATAGTCCATTGTGTAAGCATACGATTCAACAGGCGTGTTCAACAATTGAAGCATTAAGTCACGGATAAAGTAACAACCAACGGAAATAACGAGTGATATGCCGAGAAGAAATGTAAACATAGTTCCTATCGTCTTTTTGACGGCATCCATACGTTTTGCTCCAACATCCTGTGAAATGAGCACTTGTCCTGCAGACGAGAAGCCCATAGCAACGAAAGTCAGCAAATGAAGCACATCACCACCGATGGAGACGGCAGACATACCCACCCCACCGATATACTGCCCTATGACAATCATATCCACAATATTATATACTGCTTGAAGTGCATTTGAAACAAACAACGGAAATGCAAACTTAAGCAGCAGCTTGGTAACACTTCCATTGGTAAGATCAGTAACCATGGTTGAATTTCGGTTAGACATATAATTCCTCTTTTAACAAAAATAAATAACAAGACAGATTATACCACCCACAAAAACTAAAAACAACACTCACTTTAAGTAAACTGCCCCAATTTGTGTAGACAGTACAAATTGGGACAGTTCGACAGTAGTGGTTTTTGTTTTTATAATTTACGTTTAATATGATTCTTTATTCATTTCACACTCGGCAGCTCAGTCATTCTTAATTTTGCACAGCCGTAGGGGTAAAGCTTAATGTTTTTTTCTTCTGAAATCGGGGTTGTGCTTTTTGGCTTTGCAGCACACACTGTGCTATGCAGCTTATGTGTACCCCAATTAATTCTTTTAACCCTTGCCTCAACTGTTACAGGTGGGTTTTGGCTTGAAAACGGAACATCGTTTACATCGTTTTGGATTAACTTCAATTCTCTGCTACTATAGCCGTACTGCCACTCTGATTTTGGCACAAGAGTATAATCGCAATATGGGAATTTACGCTCTACACCATCCCTTGTATACTCGTGCTGTACCTGCTCAAACTCAACAGGCACAGAGAATATTAACGAGCCACACTTAACTGCTTTAAGGCTGTTTGGTCTGTTTTCAAAGCGTGGTTCAACGTCATATTCCACAACGATTTTTTCATCTGCACCACCTTTAAAGACAAACATCATTTCCAGCCGTGAGCGTTTTGTACCGTTTACCCTTATATTTTCAGCAAATGAGGGTACACGAATAAGGAAACAAAAATCTTCCTTTGCCTTTACGGTATATATAAATATGTTTTTAAACGGATAATCTGTTTCAAGTGTAATATCTGCCGTTTTGCAGCTAAGTGCACTCGGAACAGGTACGGCGCTTACAATCATTTTTTCGTTATACATAAACGTACTCAACGCAAGTTTTGGCCAAGCCTGGTTAAAGTTTGCCGTACAGCAGCCGTAGTTTGGCTCCAAGCCGAAAAGGTGTGATTCGCCACTGTTTGTTCTGAAGTGTGGTATACCCTCAAGCTTTTCGCAGGCAATTTGGTTTACCATTTGGTCGTACTGGTGAGTCCACATATCATCGCTTATAGTGGCAGGCAAGGCATTAAACGCAAGCACCTCAAGGCGCTCTGCCCATTTTTCATCACCTGTGTAGGCAAAAAGGTGCTCGTATGAATACATTTGCTCTGCTATAGAGCAAAGCTCTGTGCCTTGAATAGGTTTTCTGCCCGAAAGGCACTCATCACCTGTAAAGCCTTCAAAAACCGTGCCGTGGTGCTTATCAAGAATTTGGCGCAGCTTTTCTGCCCTATTCTCGTAAGGCTCCCCTGTTAACTCACAATACAATGCCTCATACTTAAACATCATAGCAATATTTACAATGTGGTCTCTGTGGCGCCATATCTTTTTTTGAGGAATACGCCATCCCCAAACGAATTTGTTATAATCTGCCCCCTGCTTTTTAAGGAGCTTTGCAAGGTCTATAAGCCAAGGCTCATTGCACCTGTCATACACAAACTTAACTGCAATAAGCGTCTCATACCAACGGGATTTTGCCCACTCAAAAAGGTGGGTTTGACCACTTGAAAGCATTTGGTAATAATTCTTTAATGCGCTATAAAGCACACCGTAAACTCTTTCATCCTTTGAGCAATCGTACCAAACAACAAGCACCTTGGAAATAAGCATAAGCGCCCAGGCATCGTACTCTGCCCTTTTATTATCCTCACAAGGGCAAAGCCAGCCGTCAGGCTTTTGGTTTTCAATTATGCCATCTATATACTTTTTAGCACGTGCTTTCATATCCCCATCATCTAAAAGGTATGCTAAGGGAATAAAGCCATCAAGCCAATAAGGAACTCGCTCCCAGCCCTCTTTGTTGCCACCTATCCAGGCACTTTCTTTAACATCAGGCCACATTTTATCAAGGTTACCACTAAGTCCGTTTGCCTGAATTTGCAGTTGATTTTTCATCCAGCCAATCGGCTTAATCTCGTTTGTTGTGTAAAAATTCCATTTACGCATAGGAGCATCTCCTTACATTGTTTTTCTAAATCCCATTATATATAACTCGTTCTTAGAATTCAACATTATTATGTGGAAAAGGTGAATA
>JAZSGB010000053.1:0-9444 GCA_045532505.1 Acutalibacteraceae bacterium
ACTACCGTGACCACGACTTAGAGGGCGCAAAAAAAGAAGCTGCCGACCAGCTTGAGGTGCTTAAAAGCTGGTCAACAGCAGATATGATATATTGAGCCGATAGGTTAGCAGATATTTGCTATTTTGCGAAGCTTGTAAGGGGATGTAAAAAAACTTGCGTTTTTTTACATCCCCTTTTGTCGCTTTATTGGGTATATTTTTCTGCTTGGAGCGTGAACATTTCGGCATATTTACCGTTTAATGCCATAAGCTCATCGTGGCTTCCGCTTTCAATAATTCTGCCGTTTTCCATCATAAAAATTCTGTCGGCATTTCTTGTTGTGGATAATCGGTGAGAAATAAAAATAACCGTTTTATTTTTTGCTCCCGTCATCATAGCGTGGTTAAGCTCATACTCCGAAACAGGGTCAAGGTTTGCAGATGGCTCATCAAGAATAACATACGGGCAATTTTTATAAAATGCTCTTGCAATAGCAACCTTTTGCTGCTCCCCACCGGAAAGCATAAGTCCACCTTCATCAAACTCTCGCAAAAGTATTGTATTAAGTCCATCGGGTAATTCCTTATTAAAGCCTGCTGCCTCAAGTGCTGCCCAAACTCTTTGCTCATCATACTCCTTGGAGAGTGCCACATTTTCTCCAACAGAGGCAGAAAAGATTTGAAAATCCTGAAAAACTGCTGCGAATCTGTTTCGGTGAGATGCGACTGTTTCCTCACGAATATCTCTGCCGTCAATTTTAATACTGCCCGATTTTACATCGTAAAGGCGAAGCAAAAGATTTGTTAAGGTAGTTTTTCCTGCACCGTTGTAGCCAACAAGCGCAACCTTTTGGCATGGCTTTATTTCAAAGGATATCCCGTTCAAGGAATCCTTATCACTACCCTCGTAGGAGAAGGTAATATCCTCAACAGAAATTGTTTTTGGCTCACCACATTCTGCAACGTGCTCACCATCGGTGATTTTTTGCTTTTCTGATAAAAATTGTCTGCACTTTTCTATCATTTTTGCTCTTTCTGTAAAGCCTCTTACGCTGTAAACAGTAAGGAAAAGTATACTTCCACCAATTAAAAGAGCGCTGTTAAAGGTGGCGATGAAATCACCTGCACTCATTTTACCCGTAACAATTGTTTGGTAGCCTATGTACAGACCAAGGCACAACATAAAGCCGATACCTTGCATTGTAAAATCTTGTATGAAGAAAAGCCAATCCAATTTTTTAACGTATTTCTTTTGTGTTGCAATAACCTCATCTGCACTTTGATTAAAGCGCTTGCGTAAAAGAGGATATACTCCATTTGTGCGAATTTCACCTGCATAATCAGGCAAATAGAAAAGTCTTGCAAAATAATCGCCCTTTCTATGCTTTTCGGTAATCTCCTCGCGACGCTTCATTTGCAAATTACCTGTATACCTGCCTACAGGAATAAATATTGCAACATAGCCTAACACAATAAGCATACAAATCGGGTCAATTGTAAGCATAACGGTAGAAAGAGTAACAAACGAAATTATTTCTCCCAAATAACCCTTTACCATACCTAATGTATATCTTAAGCTATCCGACGAGCTTTCTATAGCTAAAATAAAATCACTGTAATAGCCCGGGTCATCGTAACGAGCAAGGTCAAGCTGTGAAGCTTTTTTATAGAACAGCGACTGTATGCCTAAATCAAGCTTTTCTCTTTCTCTATGAGCAAAAAACTCAAAGAAAACCGAGGTGCTCACCTCACCTAAAACCAACACACCAACCATAAGCACTATGCCTATAATTATTTTTTTACTGTCGCCACCGTTTGCAACCTCATCTATAACAAATTTAAGACCTATAACGGAAACAAGTCGGCCGGGCAGGATACTAAAAATATGTTGTAATATTTCACCTATAACAAGCATAGGCGAAACCTTAAACATTAATTTAAGCATATAAAACACGTTTGAAATTGTGCCGTGTGTAGCTTTAGCCTGTTTTTTTAGCTTATTCACCTGCCTCACCCCCTTCGCTTGATTTGTAGCTTGATGCTTGTAAGGTGAACATTTCACAATATTTGCCACCATTTTGCATAAGCTGAGCGTGTGTGCCTTCTTCAATAACCGTACCTTCTTCAAAAACATATATTCTATCGGAAAGCACAGCGCTTGAAAGCCGGTGTGAGATATAAATTACTGTTTTTTCCTTTGTTGCATTAATAAGACTTTCAAACATCTTATACTCTGCAACAGGGTCAAGAGCCGATGATGGTTCATCAAGAATTGCCATATCAAAGCTCTTTGCAAAAATACGAGCAACAGCAAGCTTTTGCTGTTCTCCTCCCGAAAGTCCTGTGCCTTTTTCATCAAATTCTCGTGTAAGCACTGTTTTTTCTTTTTGAGGTAGTGCCTCAACACAAGGAGCTACCCCACTGTTTTGCAAAGCTTCAGCCACGATACAGCTATCCTCAAGTGTAAGCACCTCTCGACATAGTACATTTTCTTCAATAGTAAGGGCAAAGGTTTTGTAATCCTGAAAAACTGTTGCAAGCCTTTGACGAAGGGACTGAATGTCATATTGACGAATATCTGTATCATTATATAATATTTCGCCCTCGTTAGCATCGTAAAACCTTAAAAGTAATTTGACTAGCGTAGTTTTACCTGCTCCGTTTTCCCCTACAACAGCAATAGTTTCGCCCTTATTTATAACTAAGTTAAGATTTTTGAGAGAAGGCTTTTCTGCTGAAGGGTATGTAAATGTTACATTTTTAAACTCTATCCTTTCAAAAGGCTCTGCTTGAAGGCTTCCACCGACAACGGTTGACTCATATTCCATAAACTCCTTAAGATTACCAAAATATTCTGCCTCTCGTTTTACATCGGAAACGGCATCACCTACATCGTTAAAAACATCCTTAAGGTTGCTCATAGCAGTCATTATTACCGAAAAGTCTGAAATAGCAAGATTTTTCTTAACAGCAAACCTGAAAACTGCGTAAATGTACGTAATTGCAACAGGTAAAGCTTTTCCGAAAAAACCCGATGAGGTTTCAAGAAATGCAATTTTGGGACAATAGCGCTTAATTATCTCTCTGTTTTTATCCACTGCATTCCGAAACCTTGTATGTAATACAGAAAAAATATCAGATGTGCGCATATCCTTTGCATATTCTCTTAAATAAACCGTTCTTTTTACATACGCCTTTGAACGCTTGTGCACAGTCATCTCCTTATCTCTTTTGACCTCTACCTTGCCCTTTATTGTTTGCATTACAAGAACAATAATGCTAACAAGAAGAATCAAGAGAATTTTAGGATCGATACTTATGACATAAACGACAAGAAAAACGCCTGTAAGGGAGCCTGCAATAATATTTGCAAACTGCCACGCAAAGTAATCGTAGTGATCCTCGGTAATAATCTCGGTTGCCCTTTTGTATTTGTCATAAAAATCGGGATTTTCAAAGCAAGCTATATCTACGCTGACCGCTTTTTGAAAAATTTTATCATTAAGATTTTTATAAAACAGCTTCCACTTAGTACCTACAAAATAATCGGATACGCAATTAAGACCTGTTGAAAGCATTTCTGAAAGAACAAACAAAATCACAAGAAATGCATATTGCTTGAAGGTTCCCCCGTTTATAATTAAATCAAGCAAAAGCTTTAAAAAGAGAACATCCTTTACAAAGCCTGTAAAAAACCAAAATGTTACTTGCGTAGTTATTCGCCACGCCATAAGACCGGGTGAACATTCTTTTAATGTTTTTAAAGCATAAAAAACATTCTTAAAGGCTGTTAGCCTTAATTTCTTTTTTTCCTTTTTCACTTTTTTTCCTTTCCTGATCATGCTCCGTATAATTGTGCCGTTTTCGCTGAGAGGTATCGAAAACAGGTGCGCCCTGCCGTTGCCTTGGGTTAATTTTGCAATAAAAAAAACGGAAAGCAGCTGCTTTCCGGAAGGTATGCAAAAGACAATGTGTCAGCAGGAAGCGGACACAACTACCGGATAAAGCCTGTTTCTTACGTTCATCATTTTCATCATTATGTCCAACTCCTTTCAAAAATTTATTTGTATTTACACGGAATACTCCTGTAATGTAGCACATTTGTAAATATTTGTCAAGCATATGAACCAGCAAACAGCTATTTGCTTTTTGCATTTCGCATTTATCTGCTGTTTTGCGAAGCTTTACAATCGCAACGCAGTTCCGAAATTTTGAATTTTTCATTTTGAAATTTTAATTTTAGCCAAGCTCCGGCGACTATACAACCAAAACTCCAACAAAAAGGCTTGTGTCTTTCCACACAAGCCTCTGTTTTCTTATTTTGCTTCTGCTGCCTCTGCAGCTTTTTTCTTTTCTGCTTTTCTTTTCTTTGCTTTATAGGAGTTAAGCTCCTGTACACATTCATCCGGCAAATCGCAATCGCCTACTGAAAGCACGTGCTTATTGTAAAGGCCTTTAAAGTTTGAGCCTCCTGTTGTAAGAAGCTTATTTTTCTTTGCATACTTTGCAAATTTCTCTTTTTCCTCTGCACTCATTTCAGGAGTATAGATTTCTATACCGTCGAGCCCACTTGCAACAAGCTCTTCAAGGAGCTTTTCGTTTTTACACTTTTGTGGGTTTGCAAGTATTGCAATACCTCCTGCCTCGTGAATAGCATCAAGCACAGAGAAAATATCTTCATACTCCGGTACGTGATTTATGCTTCCCTCTTTATCTTTAGAAAAAAGCTTCTCGTAAAGCTCACCGTAGATTCTGTCTGCAAAGCCGTTCTCAATAAGGGCCTGCATAATATGAACCTTAAATATATTTGTGGAGCCTGATGCACACTTTGCTACAAACTCAGGCGAAATTGGATATTTCTGCGCTGTTTTGAGCACCATAAGGTGTGAGGACTTTTTTCTTATAAGCGAACTACGGCGGCAAAGACCCTCGAGCCTGTCAGGAAAATCAGGCTTGTAGCAAAGCATATGTATTTCCTGGCCGTTTGTTTTATCTGTGCCTGAAAGCTCAACACCCGGTATAACAGTAACGCCATGGCGCTCACCGATAACCTTGCCCCTTACGGTACCTGCAAGGCAGTCGTGATCTGTAATAGCAATTGTGGTTACGCCCCTCTTTTTGGCAAGTAAAATTAAATCTTCAATGCCTAATGAGCCGTTTGATAACCTGGTGTGGCAGTGTAAATCCGCTGACAAAAAAATCCTTCCTTCCGTGCTTCTCAAAAAAGAGAATTATTCTTCCATATTTCCTAAATTAATCGAAAATTCGGGCACCCCGTATGCTTAAGAATTAATAGGGCAACCGGTAAATTATGGTTTATCGCCTAAAATAACACACATACCCCGAATATATAACTATATCAATATTTTACTACCTTTAGCAAAAAAATGCAAGTGATTTTTGTGTTTTAATACGAAAATCGACGTGTATTTTTGTATTATATTGACATTATATATGTTTGATTTTTGCCTTATTGTGTGGTATCATTTTACTATGAAAAATTTTGTTTACGTAGCACTTAGCGGTGGCGTAGATTCTGCCGCAGCAGCAATACTTCTTAAAGAGCGCGGGTACAATGTCCGTGGTGTTATTTTGCGCCTTAAGCCCGGCGATGGTGCTGATGGTGATATTAAAGATGCACAGATGGTTGCCGATGCATTAGAAATACCCCTTGATATCCTTGATGAGCGAGAAGCCTTTAAAGAAATAACCGATTACTTTTGCAACGCATATTTGCAGGGCTTTACACCTAATCCCTGTGTGCTTTGCAACCCAACAATAAAGTTTGGTAAGCTGGTAGAATATGCCCGAAGTAAGGGCGCAGACTTTTTAGCAACAGGCCACTACTCAAACATTATTGAGCAAGACGGTGTATATTATATTAAGCGTAACCCCTCTGCAAAGGATCAAAGCTATTTCCTTTGTGGCCTTAACCAAGATTTACTTTCCTTTGTACAATTTCCGTTAAGTGATTATACTAAAGCAGAAATTCGTGAAATAGTCGAAAAAAAGGGCATTCCCGTTGCCCACAAAAAAGACAGCCAAGAGGTTTGCTTTATACCCGATAACGACTACATTTCTTTTATAGAAAAGCAGATTAACCCACAAGCAATACCGGGTGATTTTCTATCCACCTCAGGGGAAAGACTGGGTACCCATTCAGGTCTTTACAAGTACACCATAGGTCAGCGCAAGGGCCTTGGCGCCTTCGGTAAGCCTATGTATGTTATTTCAATAGATAAAAAATCAAACTCTGTTATTATCGGCGACAATGCAGAGCTTTTTAAAACTAAAATATTTATAAAAGATATAAACTTCCTTGCAGGCAAGGCACCACAGCAAAGCTTTGATTGCTTTGTAAAAATACGCTGTGCTGCGCCACCTGCAAACGCAAAGCTAACACTTACCACGCAGGGTGGCGAAATAGAGTTTTCAGAGCCACAGCGTGCAGCTGCACCCGGTCAGACAGCAGCTATTTATATAGATGATATTCTTATTGGTGGAGGTACAATATGCAATCCTTAAAAAAGCTTTACAAAATAGGCATAGGCCCTTCAAGCTCACACACAATGGGCCCACAGTATGCTGCAGAATATGTAAACGAAACATATCCGGGTGCCTCATTTGTAAAGGTAATTCTTTACGGCTCTTTGGCACTTACAGGTGAAGGCCACGGCACACACACTGCGCTTTCCTCTACACTTAAGGCTAAAAATGAGATTGTTTTTAATACAGAGGAGCAAGAGCTCCCACACCCGAACACCTTGGATTTTATTATATACGATGAAGCAAACAACGAAATTGACAAGGTACGAGCCATGAGCATTGGCGGAGGCGAAATTCGTATAGAGGGTCAGCCGTCTGTTACTGCACCTGAGGTTTATCCTCACAAAAATTTTGAAGAAATTAAAGAATACTGCCTCTTAAATCACCTAAAGCTAAGCGACTACGCAGCTAAATACGAGGGTGAGGAAATATTCCCCTTTTTAAAAACAATTTGGGAAAGAATGAAGCTCACCGTTCGTGAGGGACTTGCACAGGAGGGTATACTCCCCGGCGGTCTTGAGGTTGAAAGAAAGGCGAAGTTTTTATACGCACAGCGCCATATGGACGAAACACCGGAAACGAGAGAAAACAGACTTGTTTGTGCATACGCATTTGCTGCCAGCGAGCAAAACGCAGGTGGTGGCGTAATTACAACTGCACCTACCTGTGGTGCATCGGGCGTTTTACCTGCCGTGCTTTACTATATGCAAGAGAAAAAAGGCTTTACAGATTTTGAAATTTGCAAGGCGCTTGCTGCAGCAGGAATTATAGGAAATGTTGTTAAGCAAAATGCATCTATAAGTGGTGCAGAAGCAGGCTGCCAGGCAGAGATTGGTACTGCCTGCTGTATGGCTGCTGCTGCACTTGCAGAGCTTCACTTTATGGATTTAGACCAAATAGAGTATGCTGCCGAAAATGCTATGGAGCACTACTTAGGCCTGACCTGCGACCCTGTATGTGGCCTTGTGCAAATACCCTGCATTGAAAGAAATGCAGTTGCAGCAATGAGGGCAATAAATGCTCTTTCACTTGCAAACTTCCTTACCTCAACACGTAAGGTTAAATTTGATACAGTTGTGCACACAATGTACCAAACAGGTAAGGATTTAATGCATAAATACAGAGAAACAAGCGAGGGCGGCCTTGCCCTCCACTACGAAGCATAATTGCTTTTGGAATAAAAAGGAGATGATTTTGTGGCTAAGGAAAAAATAAAAAAGGAAAAAGAGGTTAACACCCACCCTAACAGAATAGGTGCGAAGGATATTGCCGGCTACACCATTGCTGAATCGGGTAATATGTTTAACCTTACATACATTACAAGCTATTTAAAGCTTTTTATGACCGACGTTTTAGGCATAAACGGTGGTAAGGTTGCGCTTATGTTTATAATCACCCGTTTGTGGGACGTTGTAAACGACCCCTTGTGGGGAGCAGTTGTTTCAAAGCGCAGACCGGGTAAGGACGGTAAATACCGACAGTACCTCAGACAGGTAGCCATACCTTTGGGAATTTCAACAGTAATTTGCTTTATCCCCTTTGGCGATCCCGGCTCTATTTTTTACAACCCTACGTTAGCAGCTCACCCAACACTTGTTTTTGGCATCTGTATTGTGCTTTACCTTATTTACTGCACAATGTACACTGCTATGAACATCCCCTTCGGCTCCCTTGCATCTGTTATAACAGATGACCCTCAGGGCAGAACAGTGCTTTCAACAGCACGTTCGGTTGGCTCAGGCGTTGGTGGCGCAGTTGTTACGCTTATTGCTCCGTTTATTATTTACGTTGGCACAGGCGAAATTAACGCCATAACAGGTAAAGAAAACGAGGTTGCAGACGGTAACAGAATGTTTATATACGCCCTTTTAATGGGTGTTTTCTCAATTGTTGCTTACCTTGTTGGCCACAAAATGGTTAAAGAGCGTGTACCTGCAATTGAAGAAGAAAGCGTTAGCTTAAAGGATGTTTACAAGGGTCTTTTCAAATCAAGGCCATTCATTATGCTCACAATTTCAGGTGTGCTTATTAGTGGTCAGCTCCAGTTCAACTCCTTTAATGCTTACCTTTACAAAAACTATTTCCAAAACACAAGCCTTAGCGTTATAGGTACAATCTGCACCTATCTTCCTATGGCTGCACTTATCCTCTTTACCCCTAAGCTTTCAAAAAGATTTGGTAAAAAAGAGCTTTGTGGCAGAATGTCTATTGTTGCTGCAATAACATCGGTTTTCCTTTTCATTACTACAAACAGCGAGGGCTTTATTCAATGGATTAACCCATACAGACCCGGCGTTGTAGGCTCAGGCATATACCCTGCTTGGCTTTATATGCTTTGCCTTCTCCTTATCGGCTTTGGCTACACCTTTGTTAGCCTTACCTGCTGGGCAGTTGTTATGGATGTTATTGACTACCAGGAATACAAAACAGGCATCAGAAACGAAAGCGCAGTTTACTCTGCATACACCTTTGGCAGACAGCTTGGCCAGGCTATTGCAGATGCAGGTGGACTCCTTTTGCTCGACTACTGGGTTGGCTACGATGGTTCAATGGCAAACCAGGGCTTTATTGCAGAAAACGATGTAAGTAAAAAGATTATGTTTATTTGCACTGTTATACCTGCAATTGTTTATGTGGGCGTGTGGCTTATATTCAGCTTTGGCTACCCACTTACAAAAGAAAAGCTTGAGCCTATATACGCTTCCCTTCGTGAAAAGCACGAGGCAGAGGCTGCTGCACAGGCTGAATAAAATATCTACAGATACAAAAGGGACTGTAAAAAAACGCAAGTTTTTTTACAGCCCCTTTTTAGGGGATAGGAAAAAAAGATGCAGAACGGACAAACTGAGCAAAATCAAGACTTCAGACTTGATTTTGCTTGCCCGAAGGCGTACAAGGGTACGTCGAGTGGCGAAGTTT
>JAZSGB010000004.1:0-6811 GCA_045532505.1 Acutalibacteraceae bacterium
CGAGAATATCACAGAGTTCAAGCATTATCGAAGTATCGGGCATTGCAATACTTCGTTCCCACTTGGATATTGCTTTATCGGTGATACCCAGTTTTTCTGCCAATTGCATTTGCGTTAAGTTTTTCTGTTTTCTGCACTCGGCAATAAATTTTCCTATTTTCAATTGATCCATAAGTGACCTCCTTTCGCATACAGTATAGCCGTTATTACTTACAAAGTACACCCACCGTTGGTTTAGTGAGGAGAAGTAAACCGTTGGTAGAGTGAAAATATACCGCTAAATTCTTATTTGTCGCTCTAAAAACTAAACAAATTCTCGTCCTTTTCTAATATAGTATCCTTCTTGAATTGCAGAAAGAGTTGCAAGGAAACACACAACTATGGCAGTGTATTTTAATTCCACTAAGGATACTGTCAAAGGCAACAGGAACAGCAGTAATCCCGTTATTTTATTCATAACCGTATGCAGGGATACAAACTGTTTTTCAGTAACATATCCTAATATGATGTTGCTGATTTTAATAGCCGCAATCACACCGCCCCATATCCACAACCATCCCGGAATATGAATTGCCGGCACCAGCTTAAACAAAGATACCACTACAAAAATGAGGTCGGCAACAGTGTCCAGTCGGCTTCCGAATTTGCTGATACTGTTTGTTTTTCTGGCAATGGTACCGTCTATCATATCACTAAAACCGCAGATGAGATATGTGATATAAAAAGCTAAGGAAAAAGTAGGAAAGAACAGCAACAGAATACTGCCGATAATACGGCAACCGGTAATTATATTTGCTATATGTTTTGTCATTTGTTCACCTACAAATTTTTATTTGTTGAGTTGATTATATCACCAATCAACAACTAAAGCAATAAAAGAAAAACGATTGAAAACCAATGGTTTTCAATCGTTTTTGGTCGGAGTGAAGAGACTTGAACTCCCGACATCCTCACTACGTGCCTCTTGTGGTACCCAAAATTGCTTGCTCGTTGTTCACTTCGCGCAATTTTGACCACTGCGCCAACAAAACCTCGCTGTATCTGCCACCGGCAGCGCCCGGCTTTGTTGCCCAAAGCAGGAAACCTGCTCTGTGCGCAGCACGTTGAAAGATTAAGTTTATTTACTCAAAACAAAAAATACAGAGTAGTCGAAAGACTACTCTGTATTTTGGTCGGAGTGAAGAGACTTGAACTCCCGACATCCTGCTCCCAAAGCAGGCGCGCTACCAACTGCGCTACACCCCGATTTGCTACTGCCCTCTGACAGCTTTTAAATTATAGTTGATTGTAATCGAAATGTCAATACTTATTTTGAAAAAAATCTTAATTTCAGAGAAATATATTTGTTGTAAATAATTTACATATATGGTAATATTAATATGTATATATGCACCTTGGTGTTATTGTATCATTCAGGTGCATTTTACTCACTATGGAGGTAGTATTATGAAAAAAATAATTTCACTTCTTTTGGTTATCTCTCTTATGGCATCACTTGTTGTTACATCAAGTGCAGCAGCTGCCGATGAGCTTTATTTTGCTGTTGCATCGGACTTGCACTACAATGTGCCCGAAGAGGAGTTGACCTGGTACTCTGAAGACCCTATTTACGGCTACGCTAACAGACGTGCAGCTATGGAAAATGAAAGTGGTCTTATTATTGATGAGTTTTTAAGACAGTGCGCAGAGAACGATAACGTTGATTTTGTGCTCATTTCAGGCGACCTTGCAGACAACGGCAGAAGCATTCCTGAGGAGCACTATGCTGTTGCCGAAAAGCTTAAAAAATTCGAGGACACAACAGGTAAGCAGGTTTACGTTGTACCCGGTAACCACGATTTTGGTAACCTTGGAGAATACTGTGAGGTTGACCTTGCAAGATTTATGGAAATATATAAGCAGTTTGGCTATGAAGAGGCAATCACAACCCTTGACGGTACAGGCTCATACACAGCTGACTTAAGTGAGAAATACAGACTTATTGCCCTGGATAGTAACGATCCTGACAGATCTACTGAGGATGGTATGACTGAGGAAAGAGTGCAGTGGGTTATTGATGAGGCTAAAAAGGCTAAATCAGAGGGTAAGTACCCTATACTTATGATGCACCACAACCTTCTTGACCACCTTCCTATGCAGCGTGTATTAAGCCACGATTTTATTATTAAAAATCACGAGCTTACAGCAGAGCGCTGGGCCAATGCAGGTATTAAGCTGGTTTTCTCAGGCCACGAGCATTGCAGCGATGCTACATCAAAGGTGAGTGCTCTCGGTAACGTTATAACAGACTTTGCAACAACATCTCTTACAATGTACCCACTTCAGTACAGATTGTTTGATTTATCAAACGGTGTTATTCACTATGATGTTGAAACAGTTGATTCTATTGATACAGATGCACTTCAATCATCTGTAAACGGCTACTCACAAGAGCAGATTGATGCTATGAATCAAGGTCTTAATGCCTTTGCTAAGGAGTACCTTAAAAACGGTGTTGAATACAGACTTGAGCTTGGCTTTACAGATGAAAAGCTTGGTGTACAGCCCGGTGATATTTACTACGATGTAGTTAGAGGCGTAGTAGATGAGCTTACAGTTGCACTTAACGACCCTCTTTACGGCCCCGGTAGCATTCAGGAGCGTGCAGCAGCAGAGGGTATAGAAATACTCGACAGTGAGTATAAAGACGGTTGGGACCTTGCTACAGAGCTTGTAGCAGCGCACTATGCAGGTAGCGAGGATTATCCTTTGAATGAACGAGATGTAAAGATTTTCCTTTGCGTCGTTTCATATATAATCAGAGGTGAACTTGAAACACTTGAAGATAAAACAGTAGTTTACGACTGGGTTGAGGCAATATTACTTGCAACAAGCAGCTCGCTTGGTGGAGATGATATGGTTAATGCTCTTTTCCCTGAGGGTGGCGTAACACCTGCAGAGTATATGGCTGTTGCTCTTGTATCACCACTTCTTCAGTCATTTACGGTAGATGATAATGTTGATGATAACTGTGGTGTGCTTGATGGCTACACACAAAGCAATAATTTTGAAAATTTAGGCCTTGGCTTGCTCAACGGTTTTTCAAGCATTATTACAATGCTTACAAACTTTATAAACTATATTTTAAAGGCACTTGGCAATTTTAACATCGAGGTATAATAATGGCAGAAATACAAGAGTTTTTCTCAATTCTTGATGAAAACGGTAACGAAATTAAATGTCAAACACTTTTGATGTTTACAAGCCCCCAAAGCGAAAAGGATATTGTTATTTACACAGATAACACTGTGAACGAGGATGGCTTAGAAAGTATATATGCTTCATACTATTGCTATGATGATGAAGCTCTTCGCCTTTTAGATATAGATAACGAAGCCGATTGGGTGCTTATACAAGAGGTTTTGAAAGAAATTACGCAAGAGGATGGGGAAGAGGCATAAGCCTCTTCCTTATTTGGTAATGAGGTGTTTTTATGGCAGCACAGGTTATAATTCAGGTAAGCAAAACCTTTTTTGAACCAATAGTTAAAAAGCGTGAATCCTGCAGAGGCTTAGTTGTTGAAAACGGAAAGGTTCTTTTCTCATACGAGAGCCGTAAGGATATTTATATGTCGCCGGGTGGTGGCGTTGAAGGGGATGAGAGCCTGCAGGAATGCTGTGCCCGTGAGCTCTTGGAGGAAACAGGACTTGTGGTAGATGTTGGTGAGCATTTTGTTACAATAAAGGAGTATGTGTTTAACGAGCTGTATATAAGCCACTATTTTTTGTGTAGTGTTAAGGGTGCGGGTGAAAAGCAGCTTACACCTACAGAGGTTGCGCACGGTATGGAGCCACGCTGGGTAGAGCTTGAGAGGGCTGTTGAAATCTTTTCAAAATACCTTGAAAAAACTCCTGACCACGAAAGCCTGTATTTAAGGGAATACACAGTGCTTAATGAGTATAAAAAAGCAAATGAAAGGTGAAGGTAGTGTTAACACTATCTTCACTTTTTTGCAACATATCGTTGCTTTACTGTGGATGTTAGGGGTGCTATACTTGAATTACAGAATGGATGTGAATAAATGGCAAACATAGGTAAAAATATACGTAAAATAAGGCGTGCAAGGGGTCTTACCCAAGATGAGCTTGCCGAAAAGCTTTTTATAACAAGGCAGACTATATCGGGCTGGGAAAACGGAAGAACACAGCCCGGTCTTGATGTTTTGGGCGAGCTTGCCGATGCGTTGGAGTGCAGCCCTTTAGATATTATAGGTAGCCGTAAAAGGCCGACGCGTAGCCTTTTTGTGGCGCTTGTGTACGAAAATGAAGAGCTCTTCTACAAAATATCTAAAGAAATTCTGCAATCCGATTACCTGTGTGAAATTGCCGTAAAAAACACGATTCTGTCTGTTTTTGAAAAGCTTGATAAGGTAACAGAAAAGGATTTTGTTGCCTTATTTATTAAAACACTCAAAGATGAATGTAATAAGCTTTTAAGTATTAAAAGGAGTGAGAATATTGAGTAAAAACGTACCCGAGGGCTTTCGAAGCGCTATGGACGATGCATTTAGAGAAATTAATAATGAGCAAGGCTCTTGTAAAAAAAGTGGCAGAGCTGTAAAAACCATGGTGGCTGTGCTTGTAAGCCTTGCTGTGGTTAGCGTAAGCGCACTTGCCTGTAACGAAATATATAACAAGTGGTTTAAAAAGACAAATGAGTATTCAGGCAAAATCAGTAATGAAGCTGTTGCTTTTGTGCAGGCACCCGATTATGTTAAGCTTAGCTTTGGCTATATGCCCGAGGGCTTTGAGGCTACAGAGCCACCGTACAAATACAGCTACAACGGTGAGTTCGGTATATCCTTCAATTTATGGAAAATGAGCTCTGTTGACACAAATGAGTATAAAAACATTACCGATACACAAAATGCTGTTTTGGGTGGGAACCAAGCGCAAATTTTAACTATAAATGGCTCAGAGGCAAAGCTTGCTCTCATATATTTTGAAAATATGGGTGCTGTAGTGGAGTGCTGGTTTAATAAGAATATTTCGTATGAAATTATAAAATCTGTTTTAGATAATATGACCTTGGTTGAAGCAAATGAAAACGATTCTATGATTTATGACGGTACAAATACGGGCACCTCTCAACCATGGGTGGATAATATGAGGTTACCAATAAATGTTTGCAAGGAAGCTTATGATTACGATATTGCAACCTGGGCAAAGTATAGCGTAAAAATAGTTGATGCCTGTACGCTCAATAATATAAAGACTATAGAAGAAGGCTGTATGCTTAAAGATTTTGTCAGCGAATTTGCTGATGAAAATGGTAATTTGAAAGAGTATGAGCGTGAAAATATCGTGTACGGTGATGGCGTAAATGCTATAGACCGTGTTGAGAGTGCAGAAACAGTAGGCAGAAGGGTTGTAGCCGTAACGTACGAAATTGAGAACGTAAATAATACTGCAGGTGAGTTCTATTGCAATTTGAATTTGTGCAATTCAGACCTTTCTTTTGTGCAAACAGAAGCTTTTGCAGTTTCGGGCCAGGATGCAAAAAGCGACAGGTTCTATTATGTACCTGTTGGTGCAGGGGAGAGTAAAACAATAACTGTTTATTACGTTGTAGATGCCGATATTGATTTTGATGACCTGTATACGCACCTGCTTTATAAAAATATTTTTGAAGAACAAACCCAACAGGATGTTTTAAAGGTTGAGCTTTAAAATTAAGTTAAAAAAGCGACAAGGAGTAGTCCTTGTCGCTTTTATTTTAGGTGGGGTTCGAGTCCCAAGTAATTGTTTTTGGGACAAAATAAAAAACAGTACAACTGATGTTGTACTGTTTCTTGTGCGAAAGAGTGACTAAAAGTAGTATATACCGAGGTAAAAAAGACTAAAGGTACACCTTAAACTTGGCACCAAAGCTTAATCTTATTTATATTTGTTGCACTTAAACACCAAACAACATAACGCTTGTTATCCACAGTCGTTATGGTTACTTTGTTCGACGATCCGACTCTACCTGATTCAAGCTTGTGTTGGATAGATTGAATGTGCTTTTTATATATCGCACTGCTTCCAGCCCAGATCAACCAATCCTTGCTCAAATACAATGTGGTTTCGAGGTGGTTTGCATCGGTGTCAGAAAATACCGTATCATACAACGATTCTTGTCGCATAATCATTTTCCGGAAGCGAATAATTGGCAACAAACTAATCAAAACACAAATAAGAGCGATGGGAAAGGGGACAAACGCAATAATCAAATCATAAGATAATACATCATAAACCAAACTAACGAAAAACAAGGGAATAAAAACAAGTGTCGCACAAATCAAAGCGAGAACAATGTTTCTTTTTACATATATTTTTATGTATTTTTCGACCACGACATCACCCCTTTGCCATTATTATATCATCATTTATTGCACTTTTCAATGATATATCGCTTGTGCGATATGATATACGGCTGTCGCCGCATGATATACTTGCCTGCAGCAAGTATGATATAATATCTGTTCCTTCATATGCCGAAGGTATATATTATCCACCGAAGGTGGATATCATATCGAAGATATATCACCCGTTCGTGCCAAGGAACGGATATCATTGAAAAAAGTCACCTTTGTCAGTAGACAAAAGTGACTTTTTTCGTGGCGCACCGGAAGGGACTCGATGGGCTACGCCCATCGTTTGCTGCGCAAACCCCGATTGTGTTCGGCTTCGCCGAGTGGGGTTCGAGTCCCAGGTAATTGTTTTTGGGACAAAATAAAAAACAGCACAACTGATGTTGTACTGTTTCTTATGGCGCGCCGGAAGGGACTCGA
>JAZSGB010000027.1:0-7399 GCA_045532505.1 Acutalibacteraceae bacterium
TTATAAATAATAAATTACAAGGTTGGTGAGCACCATGATTAAGTGTTTTATTATTTTGTTATCTATAGTTTTTCTTTCTGGGTGTATAGCATATCCAGTTGAAGATGGTTCGGAATCATATGTGTCTGTTCATACTGCTGAATCTCCGATATCAACAGAGATTTTTTCCGAGGTTTTTACAGATAATGAGGATATTTTTAGTGAAGTTCAAAACCAAATCAGTGAAATACCGATAAATATGTACACAGTAACTAATGAGAACGATGAAATATATTTCTGGGATAGTCTTGGACAAAGAATTTCGGTTGAGAATATTTATAATAAGGCTTTGTTTGTCGATTTGTTTTCTCTAATGGGAAGTTTCGCCGATGATAAAATAAAGAATAATTCTAAAATATTTATTTCTAAAAATGAACATGAAATTAAATTTATTATTCGTGATATGGATTTATATATAGATTATTCTATTGTATATGTATATGGCTCTTTAAAAAACAAAGGAGAAAACACTCTTTATCTTAAGTCATCTTGGTATGCAGAGAAATATGGTTTAGTGTAGAACAAGACAGGGTAGGCAATAAGACAGGTGGCTGATTATGTTAGAGTGTATAAGATATAAAGTTCTTTTGAGAAAAAGTATAATTGTTATAATCATAGTACTTTTTGTTTATATATTACTCTTAAGGGGTTGGGTTAGAACAGTTGAAATATCTAAGCAGGAATTAAATACTATTTTTGAGAATATTGACTCTTTGAGTTATCCACAGTCTTTTTCTAACTTTTATATGCCACACGAACTTGATATAAACGGAGAAAAGTACTTGGTATCATATGACGAAAATATAAAAAGTTATAATATTTACATTTCATCACCTGGTAAACAATCTTTGTTTTTTAGTATTTGTGATAAGAATGATTTTCAGCTTGAGTTTTCTTTAAATGAGGTTGTGTCATCTGAAGAAGATTTTAAAAAGAAAATTAAAGCAGAATATGGGGCATTTGATATTCTATACAATCTATTCTCTAATGATATTTCAACAGAACAGGGGAAGGCTTATCTTTCTCCTGTGTCTCGAGTTCGTTCCGAAATCTACAGTTTCACGGCGGAAAAAAATGTAAGTGGTATATTTTCAACCGAAAAATATATAGTTGGTTTTAGTTGTACTTCTAAAGAAGGCGATTTGGACTTGTTTTTTGATTTTTTAGATTATTTAGCGACCGACAAGACAAACCGGTCAGACTAATAAACCAATCAGACTAAGAAACATAATAAGACAGGGGACGATTAGCGTGAAAACCATAGCCGAATAAAGTAAAAAAAGGTAACAAAAAGCTAATGATTATATTGAACCACCAACATTGGCCATATAAGGTAACACAAAAATATCCACAGCAAACACACGTATAATTAGATAAAAAATAAATGCTCTCTGTAATTTTTTGTTACAGAGAGTTTTTCTTTGTTTACTGTGCTATCAATAGTACTAAAATGTAAACACTTTACTTGATTATTAATTGCATTTATAGTAAAATATTAAATAATAAAAAATGTCGAATTTTATATGGAGTTGAAACAATGCTTAAGGATAAAATTGAAGCAATTTTACCACTTGTGCAAAAGCCTGCAAGGTACACAGGTGGCGAGCTTAATTCTGTTGTTAAAGATTTAAAGAATATTGATATACGCTTTGCTTTTTGCTTTCCGGATACATACGAAATAGGTATGAGCCACCTTGGAATGAAGATTTTATACAGCCTTATTAATTCTAAGAATAACTATTGGTGTGAAAGAGTTTTTGCGCCCGATACCGATATGGAAGCAATTATGCGAGAAAGAGATATACCTCTTTTTGCCCTCGAAAGCAGAGATGCTTTACTTGATTTTGATGTTGTAGGCTTTACCTTACAGTATGAGCTTTGCTACACAAACGTTTTAAATATGCTTAACCTTGCTAAAATACCACTTAAAAGCAAGGATAGGGGCGATACACTTGATATACCTGTAGTTATTGCAGGTGGCCCGTGTGTATGCAACCCCGAGCCTTTGGCAGATTTTATTGATGCCTTCCAAATAGGTGAAGGCGAGGAAATGATGCTTGAATTTATTGACCTTTTGAATGAATACAAAAAGGCGAATAAATCAAGAAAAGAATTTTTAATTGCAGCAAGTAAAATTGAGGGTATTTACGTGCCCTCGTTGTACGATGTAACCTATAATGCAGATGGCACAATTGCAACAGTTAACGCTACAAACGGTGCGCCCAAAAGGGTAAATAAAAGGGTCGTAGCTGATTTAGATAAAATATTCTACCCCGAAAAATTTGTTGTACCCTTTGTTGAGGTTGTGCACGATAGAGTTGTGCACGAAATATTCCGTGGCTGTATACGTGGCTGCCGTTTTTGCCAGGCAGGCTTTTGGTACAGACCTATAAGAGAAAAGTGTGTTGAAACAATCAGCAAGCAAAGTAAAAGGCTTGCCTGCACAAGTGGCTACGATGAGCTTTCGCTTTGCTCGCTTTCTACAAGCGACTATACAAAAATCACAGAGCTTTTAGAGGAGCTTCTTGGCTGGACAATCCCTGATAAAATCAACGTATCCTTACCGTCCCTGCGTATAGATAATTTCTCTGATGAGCTTAAAGAAAAGCTTGCGCTTGTGCGCCGTTCAGGCCTTACCTTTGCTGCAGAGGCAGGCACACAAAGGCTGCGTGATGTTATTAATAAAAACATAAGTGAGGAAGAAATTTTATCAACCTGCCGTAAGGCTTTTGTTGGTGGCTGGACTGCTGTTAAGCTCTACTTTATGATTGGTCTGCCTACCGAAACAGATGATGATGTTATCGGTATTAACGTATTATCGCAAAAGGTTGTTAACGAGTTTTATAACAACCCGGATAAGCCAAAGGGCAAGGGCTGTACAGTAAGTGCAGGTGTTTCATCCTTTGTGCCAAAGCCTTGCACACCTTTCCAATGGGCACCTATGGATACTAAAGAGGAGCTTAAAAGGAAGCAACAGCTTTTACTTGAAAGCTGTACTACAAAGAAAGTTACATTCCGTTTTCACGATACAGAGCTTACCTTCCTTGAGGGTGTTTTTGCCCGTGGCGACAGAAGGCTTTGCGACGTTATTTTAGCTGCCTACAACAACGGCTGTACCTTCGACAGCTGGGATGATAAAATTAACCTTGAGGGCTGGGCAAAGGCATTTGAAAGCTGTGGTATAGATACCTCGTTCTACACAAGCAGAGCCCGTTCTTACGATGAAATTCTGCCTTGGGACCACATAAATTCAGGTATAACTAAGGATTTCTTAATAAAAGAATACGAAAAAGCCAAAAAGGCAGAAACAACTCGCAACTGCCGTCAGCAATGTGCAGGCTGTGGCTCAAATAAACTAAACGGAGGTAAGTGCGATGCGCTCAGTCAGAATATGGTTTAATAAAAAAGATACAGCTAAGTACATTTCACATCTTGATATTACAAGGTGTATGATAAGAGCTTTTCGCAGAACAGATATTCCCTTGTGGTATACAGAGGGCTTTAACCCTCATCCGTACCTTGTGTTTGGTTTATCGCTCCCGTTAGGCGTTGAGGCACTACGTGAGCCACTCGATATAAGGCTTAATGATGATAATTACCCTATGCAAAGAGTGGTTGAACAGCTTAACTCTGTTATGGTACCGGGCATTGAGTTCCTTGAAATTGCTGAGCCTGTATTTAAAACACAAGAGATTTTTAAAGGTGAATACAGTGTAGAAATACCTTGCGAAAACCCAAAGGAGCTACACGAAAAAATTATAAATGTTATTGAAAACGAAACAATTACATTTGAAAAAAAGACAAAGAAAAAGACCTTCAAAACAATTAACGTAAGTGAACATATTACAGATTTTCGTGCTGTTTTTCATACAGATAAGGTTATGCTTTATTTTAAACTGCCTGCAGGTAACGATTTTACCATTAACCCTGTAAGCTTTTGCGATAAGCTTTTAGAAATGATTGGTGAAAAAAATCATTTACACAGAATTACAAGGCACCGTCTTTTAGTTAAGGACGGAACAGAATTCAGATAATATCTATTACCTGTAAAGCATATAATTTACAGGTGATTTCATTGAAAAAGCTGATACCTGTATTTATAGTTATTTCACTTTTCTTTTTAGTGTTTTTAATATCCTTCAACAACACATCTTCAAGCTCTGCCACAGTTTCACAGGTTTCTTCTTCTGAGCCTGTAATTATAATTGATGCAGGCCACGGTGGGTTTGATGGTGGCACCTCTACAGCCGACGGCTTTCTTGAAAAGGATATAAACCTTTCTATAGCTCTTTATTTAAACGATTATTTAAAGCTGTTCGGCTTTGAAACCGTTTTAACAAGAGAAACCGATAACTCCTTAGAGGATGAGGGCTTAAGCACTATACGTAAAAAGAAAAGGTCTGATATTAACAACCGAATGAAAATAATGGAAAAATACGATAACTGTGTTTTTTTAAGCATTCACCAAAATTTTTTTCAAGAGGAAAAATATTCGGGAATGCAGGTTTTTTATTCAAGAAACTTTAACGATATAAGCTCTGCATTGGCGCAAAGCATACAAGAGCAAACCGTAGAGCTTATTCAACAAAACAATAATCGTCAAATTAAAGAGTGTGGCACATCCGTTTATTTAATTTACAATGCAAAGGCACCTGCCTGCTTAATAGAATGTGGCTTTTTATCTAATAAAGATGAAGCGCAAAAGCTATTAACAGAGGAGTACCAAAAACAAATTGCATACTGCATAGCTCTTGCTGTGTACGATTACTACAAAATTAAGGATTGATAAAATGGCAAAAAGTAAAACAATATTTGTTTGCAACCAATGTGGGTACGAATCTGCAAAATGGTACGGTAAATGCCCGGGTTGTGGCGAATGGGACTCTTTAAACGAAGAGCAAATTATAACTGAATCTGCAAAAAACGCCAAAAGCAAGCTTTCTCGTGGCGTTTCTCTTGCATTGCCTTTATCTAAAATAGATTCAAGCGTTGAGCTACGCTACGATACAGGCATAAAGGAGCTTAACAGAGTGCTTGGTGGTGGCCTTGTAAAAGGCTCCCTGGTGCTCCTTTGTGGCGACCCCGGTATTGGTAAATCTACACTTTTACTTCAAATTTGCGAAAAGATTGCCCGTGGTTTTTCTATTTTATATGTATCAGGCGAGGAATCTGCCTACCAAATCAAAATGAGAGCAAAGCGCCTTGGTGTTACAAGCGAAAGCCTTGCTATTATGTGCGAAACGGATGCAGAAATTGTTTGTGAATACATCAGAACAGAAAAGCCTGATATTGTTATAGTCGACTCTGTGCAAACAATGAATATAAATGATATTAATTCAACCTCAGGCAGTGTTACACAGGTAAGAGAATGCACCAATTTATTTATGCGCACTGCAAAACAAAACGATGTTTCTATAATTCTTGTTGGCCACGTCAATAAGGACGGTAACATTGCAGGACCTAAGGTCTTAGAGCACATTGTTGATACTGTTTTGTATTTTGAGGGTGAAAAGAACCTTACCTATAGAATTTTAAGAGCTGTAAAAAACCGTTTCGGCTCAACTAACGAAATAGGCGTTTTTGAAATGACAAATAAAGGTCTGGCTGAAATAGAAAGCCCTTCATTAGCCATGATAAGTGGCAGACCCTTAAATGTATCGGGTACGTGTGTAACTTGCCTTATTGAGGGTACAAGGCCAATTTTAGCCGAGATACAAGGTCTTGCAACATCCTCGGGCTTTGGTAATCCACGCCGAATGGCAACAGGCTTTGATTATGGCAGAATGGCAATGCTTATAGCTATACTCGAAAAGCGTGCAGGATATTTCCTGGGAAATATGGACTGCTATGTAAATATAATTGGTGGCTTAAGGGCAGATGAGCCTGCTTGTGATTTAGCTGTTGCATTGGCAATTGTTTCAAGCCTTAAGGATGCTGTTATAAACAGCGAAACCATTGTTTTTGGTGAAATAGGACTTGCAGGTGAAATACGTACTGTAAATAACTGTGCACAAAGAATACGTGAATGCTCACGCTTAGGCTTCAAGCGTTGTATTGTTCCAAGGCAAAATTTAAAAAATCTTTCGAAGGATGAGTTTAAGGATATAGAAATAATCGGTGTAAGAAATATAAGGGAAGCCTTTGAGGCGGCAGTAGATTAATGAATACTAACAAAAGAATAGCTCGTTGCCTTATTGGTGAACGCTATACAGAAGAAATTGCAGAGCTGGAAAGCCTTGGTATAGAGGTTATTCCTTTACCGAAAAACGCCTTATTAGACGATGAAATAAGTAACCACGCTGATATACTATCTTTCAGGCTCGATGATGATTTATTATTAATAGATAGCGCAATAGCAGGGGAGATAGCGCCTTTAATTAAGGATTACAGCGTGTTTCCCGTAAACGGTATTACTTCACCTTATCCAAAGGATGTACGGCTAAATGCTGCAGTTATTGGTAAAAAAATAATATGCAACCCATCGTTTGCACACGATGCTATATTACAAACAGCATACAACGAATATGAGCTTATAAGCACTAACCAGGGCTACACAAAGTGCAATATATGTATTGTAAACGAAAATGCAGTTATTACAGAAGACCCCGGTATCACCACTTTGTTAAAAAGTTGTCAAATTGATGTTTTAAAGCTTACACCGGGATTCGTGCAGCTGTCAGATTCCCACTATGGCTTTATTGGTGGAGCTTCTGCAAAAATATCGGAAAATGAAATTTATTTTAGTGGGGACTTAAGCGAGCATCCCGAATACGAGCAAATTTTAGCATTTTTAAATAAACATAATTGTAAAGCCATTTTCAGTAAAAATCGTAAGCTCACGGATTTTGGTGGTATTATTGCAATTTAACTTATCCGATAGAAATTTTCCAAATGAGTAAAGTATCGTTTCAAAAAAACTGATTCGATGGTATTTTGGGCTAAATACTCGATTTTTTAAAAAATATCATCGAATAGAAATTTTGTGAATGAGTAAAGTATCATTTCAAAAAAATTGAGTGGATGAAAGGAATTACAAAAAATGAAAAATCCCGAAAAAAACGCTGCAGCAAAATTAGGCTACACAATAACAATGGCAATAGTTGCAACTGCAATATTAATTTGTATGAAAAAATACAAGGATAAATAATTTTTAATTTAAGTATTAAATAAAAATAGTTTATCAATTATATTACAATATCTATTAACGTACATAGCATCAGGTAAGGCTAAAGGCATAAAAGCCAATGGTTTTGTTATTTATAGGAAAAACAGCAGATTTCCTATAAAACATAATAAAATACTAAAATAATCCCATTTTTTTCATATTTCTCATGCCCCGACTTATACAAAATTTTTATTT
>JAZSGB010000066.1:0-3996 GCA_045532505.1 Acutalibacteraceae bacterium
TTGTATATCACCAAAGCAAGGCTTTGTATATCATCATTGCGAAAGTATTATACAGACTACGTCTGATGATATACACCTTTGGCGATGATATACACACTAAAGTGTGATGATATACCATTGCTTTCGCAATGGATAAAAAAATCTCGTCCGGAAGAACGAGATTTTTTGGAGCTGGTGACGGGAATCGAACCTGCAACCTGCTCATTACGAATGAGCTGCTCTGCCATTGAGCCACACCAGCATATTGCATTTTACGTTGAGGGGATATATAATATTATAAATAAAAATAATTCTTTTTCAAGTATAAAAACTAAAAAGGAGGCAAAATTAATGTATTTTAAATTTGATGCGATAATGAATGATGAAGATTATATCAATTTTAACGTCTTTTACCAGACAATGACACCGGATGGAAAACGTGGTATAAAAAGGGCACGAATTCGTCTTATTATAGTAAGCCTGTTAATGTGCTTTATTGTTTTTTCGCTGACTCAGTCACCGGGGGCTACTGCTTATTTTTTTACTGTATTGTTAATTTATTTTATTGTGTTTTGCCTGCGCAAAAAGCAGAATGCTGTAAATATTACAAAAAGGTCGCTGAAAATTAGTCGCGAAAGTGGAAGGCAGCTTTATCCACAGTATTCCGTTATTGAATTTTTCGATGATTATTTTGTGGAATCAGTAGACGGAATCAGAACAGAAATTATGTATTCGGTTGTGAAAAGCGTTAAAATATTAAACGGCAGATATTTGTATATAGATATCAACAATACCGGCTTTTACATCCTTCCGTTCAAAGCTTTTTCTTCAAATGAGGAGTGCACTGTCTTTATAGATTTTCTCAGAACAAAAGTACAAAATGTTGAATTTTATTAAACCTTGCTTGTTTACAGTAAATTTATTGTAAACAAGCAATTTTTTTGTGTTTTTATGAGGTTTTAGTATTGACTTTAGCGCTTTAGTGTGCTACCATATGAACACGTTTTTTATTTTTACCTTATATTATTAAAATAATGAAAGGAAAAGCATTTTTGCTTTAAGGTATTTGGGTATGACACCTTTAAAGGATAGCAGTGTAGATGAGCTTTTTGAAGCCATTTTAAGCCTTGAAAATATTGAGGAGTGCCATCAGTTTTTTGAAGACCTTTGCACAATAAACGAGATTATTTCTCTTTCTCAAAGGCTTAGCGTTGCCAAAAAATTAGATGAGGGTAAAACCTTCTCCGTTATCACAACCGAAACAGGTGCAAGCTCTGCAACTATCGGCAGAGTAAACAGGTGCCTTTCCTACGGCACGGGTGGCTACCGTAAGGTGATAGACAGGCTGAAAGCAAAAGAGGGAAATGAATAATGAGCTTTGATATATCCGTACTTAATAATTCCGAAAGAATAATTTTTGAGCTTCGCAGTTTATATACAAAATTTGGCTACAAGCCGTTTAAAATGAGCAAGTTTGAAGAGTATGACCTTTATGGCAGCAACAAGGATTTCCTTGTCAGCGAAAATTGTATTACCTTTACCGATTCCGATGGCAGACTTCTTGCTCTCAAGCCGGACGTAACCTTTTCTATAATTAAAAACCTTGATGATACAATACAAGGTGTTCAAAAGGTTTATTATAACGAAAATGTTTACCGTGTTACCAAAAAAGCAGGTGGCTTCAGCGAAATTATGCAAACCGGTGTTGAGTGTATGGGCAATATTGGTGATGATGAGGTGTGCGAGGTTATTAACCTTGCAGCACGCAGCCTTTACGCCATAAGCGAAAATTATATTCTCGATATATCTCATATGGGCATTTTAAGTGGGCTTTTTAATGCTATGGAGCTTTCTGAAAGCAATAAAGCAGAGCTACTTTCAGCAGTTGCAGAAAAGAATACAGGTGTTATACTTGCTCTTTGCAAAAGCTTTAATATATGCGATGCTCTTTCAAGCAAGCTTACAGCGCTCCTTGATGCCTACGGTACGCCTACACAGGCTCTGCAAAAAATCAGCTCCGTTGTTGTAAATGCCGAAATGCAAAATGCCTTTAATGAGCTTTCTGCTGTTTGCAACAAGCTTGTTGAAGCAGGGTACGAGAAAAATATTAATATAGATTGCTCCGTTGTTAACGATATGAATTATTACAACGGCATAGTGTTTAAGGGCTTTATTCACGGTGTGCCCGTAAGCGTGCTTTCGGGTGGCCGTTACGACAGACTTATGCAGCGTGTTAACAAAAAAGCAGGCGCAATCGGCTTTGCCGTTTACCTTGATGAGGTAGACAGAATTCTCGATAACACCACAGAGGAAACAGAAATCGCAGCAGATAACGACGGCTACCTTAACGTTGCACTTCCTAAGGGCAGGTTGGGCGAAAAGGTTTATGCTATGTTTGAGCAGTCAGGCTTTGAATGTCCTCAAATATACGAAAAAAACCGTAGGCTGATATTTGAAAACCCCGAAAAAAAGGTACGTTACTTCTGGGTTAAGCCAAGCGATGTTGCTATTTATGTTGAAAGAGGTGCAGCAGATATCGGTGTTGCAGGTAAGGATATTTTGCTTGAGTATTCACCCGATGTTTATGAGCTTCTTGATTTGAATATAGGCAAGTGCCGTATGTGTGTTGCAGGCAAAAAAGAATTTTGCGATGACGGCACAAGCACATTGCGTGTTGCAACAAAGTTTACAAATATTGCAAAAAGCTACTACGCAGATAAATGCCGTGATATTGATATTATTAAGCTTAACGGCTCTATAGAAATTGCACCTATTTTAGGCCTTTCCGATGTTATTGTGGATATTGTTGAAACAGGTGCAACACTTCTTGAAAACGGCCTTGAGCCAAAGGAAACAATAGTAAATATCAGCGCAAGGCTTATTGCTAACAAGGCAGGCTACAAATTCAAGTCTGCAATGATTGACAGACTCAGAGATTCACTTGCATCAATTGTGGAGGAATAAAATGATTAAGATATATAACAGCGCCGAAATTTCAATTGATGAAATTTTAGAGCGTAGTGAACAAACGATAGATGTTGAAGGCATCGTTACAGATATTATTAAAAACGTTCGTGAAAACGGCGATGCAGCAATAGTTGAATATTGCAAAAAGTTCGATGGAGCTACAGATGATGTTATTGAGGTTACTCAGGCAGAAATTGATGCTGCTTTTGAACAGGTGGATGCAGAGCTTATCGCTATATTGAAGGAGGCTAAGGAGAATATAACAGCCTTTCACTCAAGGCAGGTTCGTAACTCCTTTGTTATTAACGATAAGGATGGCGTTATAATCGGTCAAAAGGTTATACCTATAGAAAAGGTGGGCCTTTATGTACCCGGTGGCACAGCGTCATATCCGTCATCGGTTTTAATGAACTGTGTTCCTGCTAAAATTGCAGGCTGTAGCGAAATCGTTATGGTAACACCTGCAAAGGCAGGGTATATTAAGCCCGTAATTCTTGCTGCAGCTAAAATTGCAGGGGTCGATAGAATCTTTAAGGTTGGTGGCGCACAGGCAGTTGCAGCCCTTGCCTACGGCACACAAACTATCCCTAAGGTAGATAAAATTGTAGGTCCCGGCAACGCCTTCGTGGCAGAGGCTAAAAAGCAGGTTTTCGGTACAGTTGATATTGATATGATTGCAGGTCCCAGCGAAATTCTTGTTGTAGCAGACGGCACAAACAACCCTGCACACATAGCTGCAGACCTTTTATCACAGGCAGAGCACGATAAAATGGCAACAGCCGTTCTTATTACAGATAGTGAAGCCTTTGCAGCAGCCGTAAGCGAAGAGCTTGAAAAACAAATCCCACAGCTCCCAAGGGCAGAAATTGCAAGGGTATCTATTGATACAAACGGTAAAATTATTATTACAGATTCACTTAAAAAGGCTATGGAGGTTTCAAATATTCTTGCTCCCGAGCACCTTGAAATCTGTGTAGATAATCCATTCGAGTATTTAGGCCTTGTTAAAAATGCAGGCTCTGTATTCCTCGGCAAAAACTGTCCCGAAGC
>JAZSGB010000064.1:0-84534 GCA_045532505.1 Acutalibacteraceae bacterium
GCATGAATTTCTGCTGCAGTTTCAAAAATTGCTTCAACAACTGCTGCAAGTTCTTCCTCTTCGGATGTATCTGCTACAGGTACATCCTCTCTTATTGCTGAAAGGTCAATTTCATCCTCCTCAAAATCCTCCGGAAGGTCATCGAAAAGACTTTCGGCAAATGCTTTAGGATTAAATGGCTGAAGGTCATCTATACCCTCACCTACACCTATAAACTTAACAGGCACCTTAAGGTCATTTTTAATTGAGAGCACAACACCACCACGGGCAGTACCATCTAACTTTGTAAGGATGATACCTGTAATTTCAGCAATTTTTGCAAACTCACGAGCCTGGTTAACTGCATTTTGACCTGTTGTTGCATCAAGCACCAAGAGAACCTCTCTATCGGAATAAGGTAATTCTCTATCTATAACTCTGTAAATTTTTGCAAGCTCTTCCATAAGATTTTTCTTATTGTGAAGTCTGCCCGCAGTATCGCAAATTATAATTTCGGTGCCTCTTGCCTTTGCTGCAGAAATAGTATCAAAAATTACTGCAGCAGGGTCTGCACCCTCCTTATGCTTAACAATATCTACCCCTGCACGCTGTGCCCAAACATCAAGCTGGTCAATTGCTGCTGCACGGAAGGTATCTGCTGCTGCAAGAATAACACTTTTACCCTCTGCCTTGTAACGAGCAGCAAGCTTACCGATAGTAGTTGTTTTACCTACACCGTTTACACCGATAACGAGAATTACGGAAGGAATGGTAATAAGTCCCATATCCTCGCCACCTTCAAGCATATCGGCTACAATGCTCTTAATTTCTGCCTTTACATCAGCAGGGTCTTTAATGCCCTTTTTGCGAACAACATCGTTAAGGCGAAGAGTGATTTCAGCTGCTGTTGTAACGCCTACATCACCCATAACCAAAGCTTCTTCAAGCTCATCGAAAAGGTCTTGGTCAATGGATGTGTAGCTGTCAAGCACGTTATCAATAGCACCTGAAACATTTTTTCTTGTTTTTCTTAAACCGAAGTTTATTTTTTTGAAAATACCCAAGTGAAAAACTCTGTGTTTTTTAAATTAGGAATTAGGAATTAGTAATTAGGAATTAGGAATTTCGGGGAAGCTTTGCTTCCAAACGTTGTAAGTTTTGCGTACCACTAATATTCCTTTTTCCTCACTTTCCACCTTCCATCAATTAATCTTTTCTCTTAATGTTTTTGTAATTGAAGATAATATATTTTTTATTTCATTACAATCTTTGTATAACGAATTGTATTGGTTTTCGCTTATGGTTTGACTTTCGTATAATAAATCAAGCCAATACAATGTTTCTGCCGACTCCTTGTAGGCTATATACATTTTAGCAAGAAAGTCTTTCTCGCTAAAACCACACTGAGCTTCAACAACATTAGCACCTATACTTGTGCCACATCTTAAAATTTGATTTGACATTACATAGTCTTTTTTCTCTTCAACAAGATATTTGCTTAAATTTATAATTCTTAATGCAAATTTTTTAGCTTTTGGCTGAATTATTTCATCCATACACTCACCATGTTTATTAAAATTTATAGAAATCAAAAATGAATGAAATTTGCCCTAACTATACAACATTTTATAATGCTGCACGCAGTGCCCTCAATTCCTAATTCCACATTCCTAATTCCTAATTAACAAAGATTACTATTGATGATTTAGCGTAACTTGGCTGTATGAAGATACTGCAAGCGAGCTAAAACAAGTTAATCGCGCAAGATTACTCTTTACGATTTGGCGTAAGGTTGTGCGAGAAACGACGTTTTAGTAAGCGACGCTGTATGAAGATACTGCGAGCGAGCTAAAACAAGTTAATCGTGCAAGATTACGTCAAATCAAATTTGGACGCCATTTCAGCTGTCTTTAACTCAAGCAGCTTTGACACACCCTTCTCCTGCATTGTAACACCGTATAGCATATCAGCCTCTTCCATTGTACCACGACGGTGGGTAATAAGAATAAACTGTGTGTTATCAGTCATACGGCGTACATAGGATGCATAACGAGCAACGTTAACATCATCAAGTGCTGCCTCAACCTCATCAAAAATACAGAATGGACAAGGGTTGATTTTAAGAATTGCAAAGAGAAGTGCAATTGCTGAAAGTCCCTTTTCACCACCTGAAAGAAGTGAAATATTCTGAACATTTTTGCCCGGTGGCTGTACCTTGATTTCGATATCACATTCGAGTACATTATCCTCATCTGTAAGCACAAGGGATGCTTTACCACCACCAAAGAGCTCAGCAAAGGTTTGACCGAAGCTAAAGTTGATTTTATCAAATTGCTCTTTAAACTGAATACCCATTTTACTTGTAAGCTCATTAATAAGCTTAATAAGCTCAGCCTTTGATTTTTCAACATCGTTAACCTGACCAAACATAAAGCTGTATCTTTCTGAAACCTCTTTATATTCTTCAATAGCGCTTACGTTAACATTGCCTAAACCACGGATTTTGCCCTTAAGCTCATTCAAACGGCGCTTTGCTTCAGAAATGTTTTCAATTACAATATTAAGCTCCTCTGCCTCACGGCGTGTAAGCTCATATTCATCGTAAAGCTTGTTGGAAACCTCATCAACCTCACGCTGCATTGCATCTCGGCGCTCTGTAAGCCTTGCAGTTTCACCACTAAGCTTTTCGCGTTCTTCCGTCTTTTCTCTTTCAAGAATTCTGAGCTTGCTTGTTTCTTGTTCAAACTGTTCACGCCTTGAAATCTCGGCAGCAATTTTATCCTTATAGGTTGCACTTTGCTCTCTTAAGCCGAAGGCCTCCTCCTTAAGAATTTCAATACGCTTTTTAATTTCTTCGTTACGTGCTTCAATCTCAGCAATTTCTTCATTCAACTGTGAAAGCTTATCCTTATGGCTTGTAGCACGGCTTTGAAGCCTTGCAATTTCCTCTTGCTTTGCTTCAATTTCCTTTTGTGCTGTTGCTATATCAAGGTTGATTTGTGAAATTTCTGCTGTAAGCTTTTCTCTTTTTTCGGTAATAGATTCACGGTTACCTGTAATGCCTGCAAGCTCTGTTTCAACCTTTTCAAGCTCTGCCTGGAGCTTAACAAGTGTTGCTTCAGCCCGGGCAGCACCCTCTTTGATGCCTTCAATTCTTGAATAAAGCTGTGCTTTTTCCTCCTCGGCTGCCCTTTTGGATGCAAGAAGGTTTTCAAGACTGCCCTTTTTAAGAGCAAGCAAGCCTTCTACTCTGATTTTATCTTCAGCTAAGGATGTAATTTCTGCCTTGCAGCCATCAAGCTCGGCTGTAGCAGCACTTGCGCTTTCCTGCTGTGCCTTAACATCTGCCTGAAGTAAAGCAAGCTTATCACGTAATTCTTCACACTCTTTCTTAAGCGCTTCAAGCTGATTGCCTCGGCTTAAAATACCTGCATTTTGAAGCTTTGCACCACCGGTCATTGAGCCACCTGCGTTAACAACCTGACCGTCAAGAGTAACAATTTTAAACTTATAGCTGTATTTTTTTGCAATAGCAATTGCTGAATCTAAATCCTCAACAACAATTGTTCTGCCTAAAAGTGATTTAATAATTTCTGCATACTTAGGCTCATACTCAACAAGCTCTGATGCGATGTTTATGTAGCCGTAGCAATCATCAAGACCTTCTTCATCAATAACTCTGCCCTTAATAGCAGTAAGAGGAAGGAAGGTTGCTCTGCCTGCTCTGCTCTCTTTAAGGAAGTTAATTGCCTTTTTAGCATCGTTTTCAGTTTCGGTTACTATATGCTGAATCTGAGCAGCTAAAGCTGTTTCAATAGCTAAAGAATATTTATCCTTAACAGAAATAAGCTGTGAAATCGGGGCATGGATACCACGAAGTGTGCCACGCTGAACCTCTTTCATAACAGCCTTTACGCTACCTTGATAGCCTTCCATATTCTTTTCAAGGTCGGTAAGCATTACTATTCGGGATTCTTTAACCTGCAGCTCGTTGCGAAGGTTATTTTCTTTTTCTCTGAGGCCCTCAAGCTTTTCAAGGCGTTTTTTAGCGAGAAGCTCTATACCTGAAATAGCATTGTTAAGTTCAAGGTTTCTTTCGGAAATACCATCTAATTCTTCGGTAATTTCTGTACATTCCCTTTCAAGCGCCTCTACCATTGGTGCTTGTGAGGTAACAGCCTCATCTATTGCATTTATTCTGTTTTCAATTTCTTCAATTGAAGAGCTTGCTGTTGAAACAACAACTCGGCTGTCTGCTACCTGTACGGAAAGTGTAGTAATGTGGGCAGAAAGCTCAACACTACGCTGTGCAGATTTGCTGTTTTCATCACTTAAAACATCAAGCTGACTTGTAAAGGAGGCAAGTGTTGCATACTTTGCTTCTATTGTTGTTTTAAGGTCTTCAATTATTCTTTCAGCTGCTTCGATTTGCTCGGAAATTTGTGAATCTGTATCATTTTCCTCAGTCATTTCTCTGCGAATACGCTGAATTGTTTCGTTATTGTGTTCAATAGTATTTTCCTGAACGGCAATCTGACCCTCAAGGAGAGTTGCCTGCTCTTCAAGCTGAGAAGCACCACGCCTCATTTCATCTATTGAAACGGTGATTTTTTGCGCTTCCTCAATAGCACTGTCTATTTTTGCAGAAAACTCCTCTAACTCTCTGCAAACCTCTCTATACTGAGCCTCGGTGATTGTAAGGTTTTTATCAAAATCACGAAGGTCGTTTTTTGCTTTTTCAATTGTGTAAAGCCAAAGACCAATTTCCAGCTCCCTTTTTTCAGCAGCATATTCAAGGAATTTTTGAGCCTTTTCGCTTTGGGTTTTAAGTGGTCCTACACGAGCCTCAAGCTCTGTAAGGATATCACGAAGTCTTAATAAATTCTCCTCTGCCTGGTTGAGTCTGCGCATTGCATCTGTACGGCGATATCTGTAGTGAGAGATACCCGCTGCCTCTTCAAGCATATCACGGCGTTCATCTGATTTACCGGAAATAAGAGTTTCTATTTTACCTTGGCTTACCATGGAATAACCGTCTCTACCAAGACCTGTATCCATAAACAGCTCGTGAATATCACGAAGCCTTGCCTGTTCACCGTTTATTCTGTACTCACTTTCACCCGAACGGTAGTAGCGCCTTGTAACGGTTACAAGCTTTTCGGGGTTATTAAGAGCCATATCGGAATTATCAAGCTTTAGGGTAACCTCAGCAAAGCCTACAGCACGCCTTGAGTCTGTTCCACTGAAAATAACATCTTCCATTTTGGAGCCTCTAAGGTTTTTTGTAGACTGCTCGCCAAGTACCCAACGCATAGCATCGGAAAGATTACTCTTTCCGCTTCCGTTAGGGCCAACAACAGCCGTTATGCCTTTACCGAATTCAAGCACAGTTTTATCGGGAAAGGATTTGAAGCCTTGCATTTCAATGGCTTTAAGATACATTTTTTTCTACCTTTCATTTGGAAACTCTTTAAAGAATTTCAACAACATATTTTTCTAACCCGTCCTTACCCTTAACGGACACATTGTAGCCCATAGAGTTAAGGTGGATAATATTTGATTTTTTTTGACCAACCATTTTTGATATTTCACCGGGATGCACAAAAACGGTATACTGAATATTTTTATTAACTTTCATTAAGGCATTAACTGCCTTTTTAAGATATATTTTGCTTTCGCACAGTTCACCAAAGGCAGGGTGATAAGGCCCTGCAAGGTAACCCTCTTCAACGTTACCTCCTGAATGAAGCCCCAGCCTGATAACCTTTATATCAGCTTCGTAAAACCTTTCTAAAAGCAAGGCGCACAATGTGGCTGCGTCTTCTACGGTTTGTGGTTGGTATTCACCCTTTTTGAACATTTCACCAAGGCAAGTACCCTCTAACACTATTGTGGGGTAAATTCGAACTGTATCGGGATTTAAAGAAATAATATCCTCACAGGTTTTTAGTGATTTTTCGTTTGTATCACCTAAAAGGCCCGTCATCATTTGCAGACCCAACGAGAAGCCGTAAGACTTAATTAGCTGTGAGGCCTCTTTAATGTGATAAAAGGTATGCCCTCTATGATTCAGAGAAAGCACCTCATCATCTGTACTTTGGGCACCAAGCTCAATAGCAGTAACACCATAAGACTTTAGTATATCAAGAACCTCATTATCTATAGCATCGGGGCGTGTTGAAATACGAATGCCACTAAATAAGCCCTTTTGTATAAAAGACCTTGTTGCTTCGAGCAGGCTTACCATATACGCCCTGTCTATAGCAGTAAAGCTACCACCAAAAAAAGCAATTTCGGTATTTTGAGGATTAACTCCGTCTGTAACTGCCTGAGATAATACCGAGATTACCTCTTCTACAGTCAGCTCCTTAACAGAGCCTGAAATTGTTTTTTGGTTGCAAAACGAGCATTGATGAGGACAGCCCATATGCGGAACAAAAAGTGATATATTTGCGTGCTTCATACGCTGATTTTTTCAAGAGCATCGCCTGCTGCAGCCTGCTCTGCCTCTTTTTTACTTCTGCCCTCGCCTGTGCCTACTATTTCGCCGTTGATTTTAACAACGAATTTAAAAACCTTTTCGTGGTCGGGACCACTTTCACCAATTTCCTCATAAGAAATCGTTGAGCCCTTATTTTTTTGGATTATCTCTTGTAAAAGTGATTTATTATCTTTAAAGTTTGCCTCTCTTTTTACAGCTTCAGAAATAAATGAAAGAATATAGTCCTTTACCACATCAATACCACCGTCAAGGTACATAGCAGCAATAACAGCCTCAAAAGCATCGGAAACTATAGAAGGTCTGTTTCTTCCACCTGAATTTTCTTCGCCCTTACCCATATAGATATAATCACCTAACGAGATTTTTTCGGCAAATTTAAAGAGAGATTTTTCACAAACAACTGCTGCGCGCAGCTTTGTAAGCTCACCCTCAGGTCTTGATTTGTACTCGCTGAAAAGGTATTCGGCTGTAATGAAGCCTAAAACGGAATCACCTAAAAACTCAAGGCGCTCATTATCCCTCGGAAGCTTATTTTCGTTTGCATAGGATGAGTGAGTTAGAGCAATCTTTATTAACTCCTTATCCTTAAACGAATAGCCGATAGCCTTTTCGAAGGCTTCTATGTTTTGCATACAATCACCTCAAAAGCCTATTGCTTTATAATAATCCATACTGCGCTTGGCAAGTGCTTCATATCTTTCTTTTTTATCTCTTATTTTTTCCTCCAATGGCTCTATAATGCCGAAGGCTGCACCCATTGGTTGAAAATTCTTAACAGATTCATCGGAAATATACTGTGAAAGTGCTCCAAGCATTGTTATATTTGGTAAAAGTATAGGTGGCTCACCATTAAGATACCTTGCAGCGTTATACCCTGCAAGTATGCCTGATGCTGCCGATTCCATATATCCTTCTACGCCTGATATTTGACCTGCAAAATAAATGCCTTTTTTACCCTTAAAGCTAAAATCGTAAGAAAGCAAGCCGGGGGAATTAAGAAAGGTGTTTCTGTGCATTACGCCGTAGCGCACAAATTCGGCATTTTTTAAGGCAGGAAACATCGAAAAAACTCTTTTTTGCTCAGGGAATTTTAAGTTTGTTTGAAAGCCTACAAGGTTGTACATTGTGCCGGCCTTGTTTTCTTTTCTGAGCTGAAGGTTTGCCCAAGGTCTGTGCCCTGTTTTAGGGTTAGTTAAGCCCACAGGCTTTAACGGACCGTAGCGCATAGCATCCTTACCTCGAGAAGCAAGCACCTCAATAGGCATACAGCCCTCGTAAACATCTTTTCTTTTATCAAAGGAATGCAGCTCAGCGCTTTGTGCAGTAATAAGCGCCTCATAAAAAGCCTCATACTGCTCTTTGTCGAGAGGACAGTTTATATAGTCATCCTCGCCACCTCTGTCGTACCTTGACTGAGTAAAGGCATACTCCATATCAATACTGTCAGCAGTAACTATAGGAGCTGCTGCATCGTAAAAAGCAAGAAAGCTTTTACCACAAAGCTCCCCTACCTTTTCTGCAAGCGCATCGCTGATAAGCGGACCTGCTGCAATAATTACGACATCTGCCTCGGGGATTTCTGTAACCTCTTCCCTAATGAGAGTTATATTTTTATCTGCCTCGATGGCTTTTGTGATTTCTGTAGAGAAAATATCTCTATCGACTGCAAGTGCTCCACCTGCAGGCACCTTAGCAACATCTGCTGCAGTTAAGCAAACCGAGTCAAAAAGTCTCATTTCTGCCTTTAAAAGCCCTGCAGCAGAGCCTATACGCTCTGCCTTAAGGGAGTTTGAGCAAACAAGCTCTGCCAAATTTTTGCTTTTATGTGCAGGTGAAAATCTATGTGGCTTCATTTCATAAAGGGTAACCTTTATGCCCCTTTTACTAAGCTGACTTGCTGCCTCAACACCTGCAAGGCCACCACCGATAACAACTGCCGTTTTATTATTCATCATCTGTTTTTCTTGCATTTTTTCTTGGTGCCTTAAATGAATAGCCACATTTTTCATCAGGGCAGGTTATTAAGCCACCCTTGCCCTTAAACAAAGATTTGCCACACTTAGGACAATTTTCGCCTGTAGGCTTATCCCAAGTCATAAAGTTACACTCAGGGTAATTATCACAGCCGTAGAACTGGTAGCCTCTTCTTGACTTTTTGCCTATAACCTTGCCGCCACAAACAGGGCAAGTGGCTGTAGTTTCTTCAACAAGTGGCTTTGTTGTTTTACATTCAGGGTAACCGGGGCAAGCAAGGAACTTACCGAAACGGCCTGTTTTAACAACCATAAATCTGCCACATTTATCGCATTTGATATCTGTAATATCCTCTTGAAGCTGAATTTTTTGACCCTGCATTTCAGTCTTTGCTTTTGCAAGTGATGCCTCAAGCTCGTTGTAGTATTCGTGAAGCATCTGAACATAGTTTATAGAACCGTTATCAATTTCATCAAGCTTTGACTCCATAGAGGCTGTAAACTTTGTATTTACTATTTTAGGGAATTTCTCTTTAAGGAGTGCTGTTGTTGCACAGCCAAGTTCTGTTGCCTTAAGGAGCTTACCCTCACGCTTTACATATTCACGCTTAATAATTGTGCTTACAATTGAAGCATATGTGCTTGGACGGCCAACGCCTGTTTCTTCAAGTGTTTTAATAAGTGAAGCTTCTGTATAGTGTGCAGGTGGCTGTGTAAAGTGCTGATTGCCGTTAAGCTCCTTAAGCTTAAGAGCCTCACCTGCTTTAACCTCAGGGATTGCGCTTTCATCGCCATCGTCTACTGCGTCTTCATAAAGAGCAGTAAAGCCATCGAACTTAACTGAGAAGCCACTTGCCGAGAACATAAGGAAGCCCGGGGTTAAATCCTGTGTTGCCTTAATCTCGATTTTAACGGTATCCTGAATAGAGGGAGCCATAAGAGATGCTACATAACGGCACCAAATAAGGTTATAAATCTTATACTGGTCGTTTGTAAGGCTCTTTTTAGCAATTGCAGGTGTAATCTCAATATTTGTAGGTCTGATTGCCTCGTGGCCATCCTGCGCATTTGCCCTTGTTTTGAAATATCTTGGCTTTTCGGGAAGATATTTTTCACCGTATGTTTTTGAAATAAATGCGTTAGCAGCTGCTCTTGCTTCCTCTGAAATACGTAATGAGTCCGTTCTCATATAAGTGATAAGACCGGTCATACCGAAGGGATCAATTTCAATACCTTCGTAAAGCTCCTGAGCAAGCTTCATTGTTTTTTGTGCCTGGAAATTTAATTTACGGGATGCATCCTGTTGCATTGAGGAGGTAATAAACGGTGGAGAAGGCTGCTTTTTACGTGTTCCCTTTTTAACGGAATCAACAACATACTCTGCACCTTCAAGGCGAGCAAGGTAGCTATCTGCCTGTGCCTTGTTTTCTATTTTCACCTTACCATCTTCATCGGAGGTAAGGCTTGCTGTAAAGTGCTTTCTGCCTGCAGCAAGCTTTGCATCTATTGACCAATACTCTTCGGGAACAAATTTGCTGATTTCCTCCTCACGGTCAACAATAAGCCTTACTGCCACACTTTGAACACGGCCTGCTGAAAGGCCTCTTCTGATTTTTTGTGAAATAAACGGACTTATTCTGTAACCCACAAGTCTGTCGAGAATACGGCGAGCCTGCTGTGCATCAACAAGGCCCATATCAACAACCTCAGGATTGCTGATTCCTCTTTTAACACTTGTTTCGTTAATTTCGTTAAACTTAACTCTGTTTTTCTCTGAAAGGGCAAGACCAAGAAGTGTTGCAAGATGCCAAGAAATTGCTTCTCCCTCACGGTCAGGGTCAGTTGCGAGAAAAACTGCATCTGCCACAGCAACTCTGTCTCTTAAATCCTTGATAAGCTTTTCCTTTCCCTTTATTATTGCATATTTAGGCGCAAAGTCATTCTTTACATCTACACTCAGCTTTGCTGCAGGAAGGTCTCTTACGTGACCCATAGATGCAACAACATCGTAGTCAATTCCCAAATATTTTTTTATAGTCTTTGCTTTCGCAGGAGACTCAACTATAACAAGCTTTGACATTTACTTCATATCCTTTCAAAGATGTTGATAAATTGATTTATTTAATAATATATTTTTTACCACTCACCAATTCACATACGCCTAAAAGCTCAAGCTCTGTAAGCGATGAGAGGACAATATTCATTTTCAGGTTAGTTGCCCTTACAATATCATCAATATGCATAGGCTCGTTGCTTAATACTGCATAAACCATTTGAGCATCTGCAGAAGCCAGGCTTGATATATCTGACTTAACGGCAACCTTTTGCTTTGGCTCTTCGGTAGGTTGTGCCCTATCTGTAACAGCCTTGGGATTACTCTCTGATTTTTTCTTTTTAGATTTATAATCTACATAAGGAATTTCGTTTAATGGCTTTGCAGCCTTTTGAAAATCTATATAATCCGAATACATAAATTCGTATTCAGATAAAACATCCAGCGCTGAGAAAACAGGCTTTGCGCCGTTTTTAATGAGGAAATTTGTACCGTCAAAGGATGACCTTACAATATCACCGGGCACAGCAAAAACATCTTTACCCTGTTCAGCTGCTCTTGAAGCAGTAATAAGAGAGCCACTTTTTACGCCTGCTTCGATAACAACCACACCAAGGCTTATGCCTGATATAAGCCTGTTCCTTATAGGGAAAGTTGCCTTTGATGGTTCTGCAAGTGGCTGATATTCGGAAACTACAGCGCCGTAACGTGTAATTGCCCTTCTTATAGCAGCATTTTCTGCAAGGTAGTTGCTTGAAAGACCACAGCCTAAAAAAGCAACGGTTCTGCCTTTAGCAAGCATGGCACCTGCGTGGGCCTCACTATCTATACCCAATGCGCCACCACTAACAATAGTTGCACCTGCTTCTGCCAGACGGTAAGAAAGCTTTTGTGCTATTTGGATGCCGTATTCGCTCGCCTTTCGGGTGCCCACCATACCAATGGAAACAACATCGCTGATTGCTGTGCAATCGCCAATGCCATATAACACAAGTGGCATACAGGAAATCTGTTTTAGTCTTTCCGGGTAAAGACTATTATCGGGCGTAATAATTTCGTAGCCCTTGCTTCTGCACTCTTTTAATACAGCCATTGTTTGAGATGGTGTTGTACGCTTAAGGGAATCTATTTTCTTCTCGGTTAAAAGACCTGAAAGGCGCCACTCCCTTGAGCCTGCCAAATAAAGCTGCTCGGGTGTTTCAAAATATGCCAAAAGCTCATCGGTACGCGCACCTGCGCCCAACGCAGTTTGAAGCCATATCCAAAACTCTACCGGTGAAGCCTTCATCTCATCATTTCCCAAATTAAAATAGATGCTGCTGCTGCAGCGTTAAGGGACTCTGCTCTTCCCTTCATAGGAATTGTTACTGCAGAAGTTGCAGCATTGCAGGTTTCTTCTGTTATGCCGTTGCCCTCGTTACCGATAATGCATACAACGCCACCACTCATATCTGCTTGGGTGATTTTAACAGCGTTACTATCGGGCACGCCTGCATAAACCTTCATACCGTTGTGCTTAAGCTCTGCAAGGCACTCGGGTAAGTTATCTACCACAACAATATTGAGCCTGAAAAGTGAGCCCATAGCAGACCTTTGTGATTTAGGGTTATAAATGTCGCAACCACCACACACAATAACGCCATCAAGCCCGACAGCCTCGGCTGTTCTTACAACAGCGCCGAAGTTGGACGGGTTAGACACATTTTCAAGGGCAATATATTTCCCATTATATTTTATTTTACCTATATTTGTGTTTTTGTCAAGCATTTTGCATACGCAGAAAATGCCCTGATTATTTTTGGTATCGCTTAATTTTTCTGCTACTTCTTCGGAAATAACATAGCAGCGCTCTGCTGCATTTTCAACAGAGCTTAAATACTCGGAATATTTTTCCATTGCCTTTTCGGTATAGAAAAGCTCCTTTACCTCTACACCACTTGAAACAGCATCAAACGAAAGCCTTGCGCCTTCTATAAAAAACAGTTCTTCTTTTTTTCTGAAGCTGTCTTTTTCACGTAATTTTACTGCGAATTTTATTTTATCATTTGCTTTGCTTGTAATTTTTTCCGTAATAATTCACCTTCGTTAGAGTGGGTAAAGTAAATCAAAAAACTGTTTTAAATACCCTTTATCCACCCTAAAAATTTATGCCGATAAAACATCTAACGCCCAACCGAAAACGGTTGGGCGCAAATAATGATTATTAAAGAGCAGCCTTTGCCTTTTCAACAAGAGCCTTGAAGCCTTCCGGGTCAGAAATAGCAATTTCTGAGAGCATCTTTCTGTTGAGCTCGATGCCTGCCTTCTTAAGACCGTTGATAAATGTTGAATAGTTGATATCATTCATTTTGCAAGCAGCTGAAATTCTTGTAATCCAAAGACGACGGAAATCTCTCTTCTTCTGCTTTCTGCCGATATATGCATAGTTACCGCTTTTCATAACTGCCTGTTTAGCAGTTTTGGAGAGCTTGCTCTTTGAGCCGTAATAACCCTTAGCGAGTTTAAGAACTTTATTTCTTCTTTTGCGAGTCATCATCGCACCTTTAATACGTGCCATTATAAGTTACCTCCTGTTCGATTATTAATTATTTGTAAGGAATGAGACGCTTAATCTGCTTCTGATTTGTAACGTCTGCAACACCTGTCTGACGAAGACCTCTTTTACGCTTTGTTGTCTTCTTTGTAAGGATATGAGACTTATTGGCATGTGCGCGGATTGGCTTGCCGTTTTTGGACATTTTGAAACGCTTTTTTGCGCCTGAGTGAGTTTTAATCTTAGGCATAATAAATCCTCCTTAAATTTTGCTTTTACTTTGATGCCTTGGGAACAAGAAACATAAGCATTTGACGGCCTTCGAGCTTTGCAGCCTTTTCAACTGTACCACACTCAGCGCAAGCCTCTGCAAAGCGCTGCATAATAACAGTACCGTTTTCGGTGTGAGCCATCTCTCTACCTCTGAAACGAATTGATACCTTTACCTTATCGCCTGACTTTAAAAAGCGAATAGCGTGATTAACCTTTGTGTTGAAATCACCTGTGTCAATATTCAATGATAAACGGACCTCTTTGATATCCATAACCTTTTGGTGTTTTTTTGCTTCCTTTTCACGCTTTGCCTGCTCGAAACGGTACTTACCAAAGTCCATAATCTTGCAAACAGGTGGGTTTGCACCGGGGGCAATTTTAACAAGGTCAAGATTGCTTTTCTCTGCAAGAGCGAGTGCATCTTTTGCTGACATAATGCCTACCTGGCTACCGTCTGCACCGATTACTCTGACCTCTTTATCTCTGATTTCCTCATTGATTTGTGTTTCCTTGCTGATACCTAAGCACCTCCAAATAAAATTAAAAGCTTGAACGAAACAAAATTCCGTTCAAGCCCAATTGACGCAAGTATTGCGTTACATAAAAAGCTATTGACCAAACAATACTCTCGGTTGGTGAGAACGGAACAGTTCTGCTTTATTGCTCAAATATAATATCAGTTTAATATGCTTTTGTCAAGCATTTTTTCAATTTTTATTCCTGCGCCTGCGTAGTAGCCTCAGTTTCGGCTTCTGAAGGCTGAACAGTTTGCTCCTCTGTAGTTGTTTCCTCGGTGGTTTCTTCGTATTCACCATAGTAGTAAATGATGATTACATCACCGGAAGAAAGTCTCTTATCGCTTGGAATCTCGGCCCAATCACCTGTTTTTGTATCCTCATAAGCGATTCTGTAAACAGAGTTAGATTCGCTTGAGCTACCTGCAATTTGTGCGGATTCACTCTTAATGTTTTTGAAGCCCTCGTTTTTCATTACCTCAATAGCATCCTGAAGCTTTTTGCCTATAACATCAGGCACCTCAAGTCCGTTACTGATTTTAAGAACAATGGTTTTAGGATTAATTGAGGTAATTTCGGTACCTGCATTAATGTTTTGTGAAACAACAGTACCTCTCTCCTCAGAGCTGTCTATATACTCTGTTTTGAAAATAAGTATACCCTTATATTCGTCGCTGTTCTTAATATCATCGTAGAGCTTACCTTTAAAGTTAGGTAATTTAATTGACTTTATGGCATTACTATCCTCATTACTTTGAGCGTAGCTACTTGTAATTTCGTCGGTAGTAATGTCTGTATCTTTATCATCGTCAGAAAGAGCCCTTATTCCCACAAGCACAGCTACAAGTATTGCAAGGCATATAAGTGCACTGACAACAAAAGCTGCAATAGTGCTCTTCTTTATGGTTGCACGTGGTGCTTCTTCCTCATCGATAACATCTTCTACAGCATCCCGTTCCACATCTGTCTCTTGCTCATAAGCCTCATCCTCATAAAGTGATGAAAAGGCCTCGGCTGCTGTACCTGCTGCTGCAGGAGATGCTGATAATTCGTTACGCAAAAGTTCAACTGAAGGAGTTCTTTCCTCAGGAAGAATTTGCAGTGCATTAACGAGAGCATTTATAACATATGCAGGCAGTTGCTCTGCAAACTTACCGGGAATCATAAGCTTATCGTTTACAAGCCTTGAGGATGCACTCATAGGTGTGCTGCCTATAAGTGTTCTGTAAAGCACAGCTGCAAATGCATAAATATCTGTGCAGGCAGTAAGCCCTCCGTTTACACCATACTGCTCAACTGCAGCATAGCCCTCGTAAAGCTCCGATGCCAATTTACCGTTTTCCGCACGAAGCTCTGCAGTACAAAAGCCTGTTATTTTAAGCTTACCCTTCGTATCAATTACAAGGGTAACAGGAGATATACCACCATGAATAATTCCTGCTGCGTGAAGCTCACCCATAGCAGAAACTATAGGCATAAAGAGAACCTTTGCTTCATCCCAGGAGATGTAGCCTTGCTCTTTTTCAAGTAAAAACTCACGCAAGGTTTTACCATCGCCAATAAAATCGCTTACAGCATATACCGTGCCTAAATCCTCAAAAACCTCGTGCACAGCAAGGAGTGCTGTATAGCCACTTATACCAAGGAGCTTTTTCCATAATTTAATAAAAGCATCCTTAACATCTATAAATTCAGCTGCTTTGCCCACATTAACAAGGCAATAGTTACCCTCACCCCTTGTAAGCATACCTGCAGGGAAAAGCTCACGCAGAGTTACAGGAGTTTTGTTTTTCATATCGAACGCATTGTAGGTAAAGCCCTCGCTATTGGAGCTGACTGCTTTACCGATAAGGTAGCGCCCACCAACAAGAGCTTTTATAGGTAAGCTTTCTTCTTCACGCTCTACCTTGCTCTCATCCTTACAATATGGACAAACTGTGTTATTGCCGATTTTTCGCATGCAACGTAAACACAACTTTTCTTTTTCCATTGAACCGTCACCTTAATAATCAAAATAATTTTTTAGTATGCGAAACAACGCAAACTCATTGATTATTCATCTAAATCAGGCTTTGCAAGCATACCCTTCTTCTCTAATGCGCCCCTTACGCTCTGGCGAAGCTTTCTTATATCGTTAACGCTCTGTGTAAGAGTTTCATCTGTATCTCTGATTATTTTATCAACATAAGCACTTGCTGTTCTGCAAATTTCATCTGACCATCTTTCAGCTCTGTCCATAGCCTCTGTAGCATATGTTTTTGCATCTGAACGGATTTTTGCAGCCTCATCCCTTGCCTGCTTAAGTATATCATCTGCAGCAAGCTTTGCTTCTTTTGTGATTTGGTGCTCTTCAATCATAGCATCTGCTCTTTGGCGGGCCTTTGCAATAATTTCCTCTGCCTGTGCTTCTGCATCGTTGAGAATATCGCGTCTTTCCTGTGCGATTTTCTTTGCCTGCGTGATTTCGATAGGCATATTCAAGCGAATATCCTCAACAAGTCTTGAAAGCTCCTCCTCATCAATAAGAATTTTTGATGTAAGAGGCATAGCCTTTGCTTCAGCAATAAGTCTGTCGATTGCTTCAAGTGTTGCTTCAATACTCATAATATATCGTTCCTTTCGATAAAAAATTACTTTCTGCTAAGTCTTTTAATTATATCGTCACAGATTTCGGGAGGTACAAATTCGCTTATATCTCCACCCAACCTGCAAACATCTTTAACAACGCTGGAGCTTAAAAACATATGCTCCGAATTTGCAACCATAAAAATGGTTTCCATTTGTGGGTTCAGCTTTTGGTTTGTAAGCGCCTGGCGAAACTCATCATCGTAGTCGGAAATAGCCCTGAGGCCTTTAACAACGGCAGATGCGCCCTTTTCCCTTACATAGTCTGCAAGCAGACCCTGGTAGGTATCTACACTTACATTAGGCAAATCCTTAGTACAGCGCTTAATAAGCTCAACTCTTTCTTCTGTGGTAAAGCTGCCCACATCCTTGCTGAGGTTACGCATAACAACAACTATAACCTTATCAAAAAGATTTGATGACCTCTTGATAATATCAAGATGGCCAATTGTGAGTGGGTCAAAGCTACCCGGACAAACAACTGTTTTACCCATATTAAGCACCCTTTCTATAGACTGTTAAGGCAATTTTGCCGTATTTGTATCTTTTAGCTTTAAAGCCCTCTATATCTTCGGGCAGAAATTCGTCTGCTGCAGTTTCACAAATAATAATTCCGTTTTCTGACATATGCAGGCGCACACGCTCAATTGCATCCTCCATAATACCTGCCCTGTATGGTGGGTCAAGAAGCGCAATATCAAACATTTCAGAGGTTCTGTCGAGGTACTCTAAGGAGTTTGCAATAACTGTTTTGGCTACCCCTCTGAAGCCTGTTGTTTCCAGATTTTTTTCGGTTACAAGCATAGACTGGCGAGAAATATCTACAAAAACTGCAGACTGTGCACCTCTGCTTAAAGCCTCAATGCCTAACTGACCACAGCCACAGAACATATCCAGCACACGAGCGCCCTCAACATCAAAATGAATTATGCTGAACATAGCCTCTTTAACCATATCGGTAGTTGGCCTGACACTATCACCCTCAAGAGTCTGAAGCTTACGCCCTCTTGCTGAGCCTGTAATAACGCGCATGTGTAACACCTCCGATAAGCACACTAATTCATTTTTACATATGAAATCATTTTATTATTACATTTTATAGGGTTTTTGTCAAGTTTTTGTTATGGTAACAGGTGGCGACCGGCAGCTAATTAAAGCTCCCCCTCAATTCCTAATTCCTCATTGTAACGGGAAAATTGCACCCTTGCCGATGATAACAAAAAGCACAACCACCGTTTTAGTGTGGTTATGCTTTATTCCCCTTTAAATGCTTTTATTATTTCCTCTGCATTCTGTTGGGTTATACCCTTTACGCTCATTAACTGTTCTGCAGTTGCTTCGCCTATTTTTTGAAGGGTACCAAATTTAATTATAAGTGCTTTTGCCTTTGCAGGGCCTATGCCCTTAATTTCGGTAAGAGATGCTGAAAGCGCAGATTTTGTATGCTTTTTTCGGTGGTATGCCACAGCGTACCTGTGCACCTCATCCTGAATATTTGTTACAAGGCTGAACGCCTTCTTTTTGGCATTAAAATCTATTCTGCCACCTGCTGTAGATATTGCAGAGGTTCTGTGCTTATTATCCTTAACCATACCAAACATTGGCACAGTAATATTGTGAGCCTGCAGCACGGGTAACACAGCGTTAACCTGACCCTTACCACCGTCTAAAAGTATTAAATCGGGTAATCTGCCAAAGCCCTCCTGCTCACCTTTCTCTCGGCATTTTTCGTACTCATTAAGGCGCCTGTCAAGCACCTCTGCCATAGAGCGATAGTCATCCTGCCCTACAAAGCCTTTAACCGAAAACCTTCGGTATGCACTTTTAAACGGCTTTCCGTTTTTAAAGACTACCATACCTGCAACGTTATTCGCGCCACCTGTATGTGAAATATCGTACGCCTCAATATACTCGGGCACATCTGCAAGGCCAAGCATCAATGCAAGCTCCTCCAAGGCATCTCGGCTTTTATCTTTGCCAAAAAACTTTTCGGAAAGCTTTTGAACGGCATTTGCTTTGCACATCTCCACAAGACGTGCCTCTGTACCCTTTTGTGGGGTAACTATATTAACGCCTGAGCCTCGTTTTTCCGAAAGGAATTTTGTTATGCTGTCAATATCCTCAATTTCACCATCAAGCTCAATTCTCGGTGGTATTTTCCTACTCATTGAGTAGTATGAAATTATCAGCTCACTACGTAGCATTTCGTGGCTTTCGCCCTCATCTACAAAGAAATGCTCTGTATCGTAAAGGGCATTATCTGCAAAGCGAAGCACCGAAAGGCAAGCCTTACCCTCCATAACAGCAAGGGCAAAAACATCCTGCTCCTTATAGGTTAAGGAAACAACCTTTTGGCTGCTACCCACCTTTTGTATGCTCCTGATTATATCCCTGAGCCTTGCTGCCTTTTCAAACTCAAGGTTTTCGGCACATTGCTCCATTTCGGCAGTGAGCTTTTTAACAGTTTCTTTACCACCGTAGCGTAAAAAATCCAAAGCACCGTCCACATTTTTAAGGTATTCCTCTAAAGATATTTTACCCGAACAGGGCGCACAGCATATGCCTAAATGGTAATTAAGGCACGGCCTGCCCTTACCAATATCTGCAGGGAAGCTCTTATTGCAGGTTGGCAGCTTATATATTTTTTTAGCCTGCTCAACTGCCTTTGTTACAGAAAAGCCTGCCGTATACGGCCCTAAATAATCTGCATCAGTATCGTCCTTTTGCAAAACGGGGTAAATATTCTTCCAGCCTCTTGTTATTTTAATATAACTAAAGCCTTTATCATCCTTCAGCAAAATATTGTATTTAGGCATATTTTGCTTAATAAGGCTACATTCTAAAACAAGGGCCTCAAACTCGCTATCAGTGAGAATATAGTCAAAATCCTGCACGTTCTCCACCATTTTGCGTACCTTGGGGGCGTGCTTGCCTTGTGCACCAAAATACTGGCTAACTCGGTTTTTAAGTGCCTTTGCCTTGCCTATATATATAATTTTACCCTCTTTGCTTTTCATTATATAAACTCCCGGTGAAAGAGGTAGCTTATTAGCCTTATCCTTCAACCTGCGAAGCCGTGCATCCATATTCTCACCTGCCTTTTAAAAAGTATATTTTCATTATACCACAATACTATAAATAAAAAAAGTGGTAAGTTAAAACCTACCACTTAAATGAAAACTATAAATTATTCAGCAAAACCGCTATCAACAAGAGCAACAAGGGCATTAACTGCCTGCTCCTCGTCAACACCACCGGCAATGATACGAATCTCTGTACCACCCATAATGCCGAGTGAAAGAACACCAAGAAGGCTCTTTGCGTTTACTCTTCTCTCTTCTTTCTCAAGCCAGATTGAAGATTTGAACTCGTTTGCTTTCTGAATAAAGAAAGTTGCAGGACGTGCATGAAGGCCTACCTGATTTTGAACAGTAACATCTTTAACGTACATAATATTTCTCCCACATTAATTATAGTTTATTTTTAATCTTACACAGGCGCAAATATCCCAGCGCCTAATATATTATATCATTTTTTTATTTTTAGTCAACGAAAAAACGATAACCTTTTTGTGCAAAATCAATAATTCGGATGGAATACTAAAGTTAAACCACTTTTTTTGCACTGGTTTGTGCAAAATAACAACAATTGTAGAAAGATATTATATAGTGTTAACAAATAAATTCAAATAATTTATTTTTTTATTTCATCCAAAAATTCTTTATCTTTTTTTGAAAGCTCTGCCGTTTCCAAAAGCTCAGGTCTACGCTCCAAAGTACGCTGAAGCGCTCTTTCTCTTTGCCACTTTTGTATATTGGCATGGTGGCCTGAGGTTAACACCTCCGGCACAGCAACCTCGTGCCACACAGGTGGCTTTGTGTACTGTGGATACTCTAATAGGCCTGAATAGTGGCTTTCGCCCATATATCCTTCAGGCTCTGCAAGCACACCGGGAAGCATACGCGAAACTGCATCTGCAAGAATCATTGCAGGCATTTCGCCACCGGTAACCACATAATCACCAATAGAGATTTCTTCATCTACAATTTCATCAATAAGGCGCTGGTCTACACCCTCATACCTGCCACAAAGTATAGCAATATTAGGCATTTGGGCAAGCTCCTTCACCCTCTCCTGTGTAAGGGTTTTGCCACAAGGCGACATATATATAAAATGTGGCCTTTCTTCTGTTTGCGAGCAAACCTTCATAAAGCAATCATATATAGGCTGTGCCATCATAAGCATACCGGCGCCACCACCGTAAGGTGTATCATCCACCTGGTTGTGCTTATTTATAGCAAACTCTCTTATTTGGTGAAAGTTGATTTCAACCTTGCCGTTTTTACGGGCTCGGCCTATTATGCTCTCACCCATAACTGCCTCACACATTTCGGGAAAAAGTGTTAAAATATCAATCCTCATTATCAAACAACCCCCTTAACGGGCGAATGTAAACCTTATTATCTGCCACATCGCATTTTATTACAACATCTTTAATAGCAGGAATAATGACCTGTCCATTCGGTGTATTAATATACCAAATATCGTTTGCAACAACAGGCTCTACATTCTCTATTGTGCCATAGCAAATGCTGTTATCATCTGCATCAAGCACGGTACAGCCAATAAGCTCTGAAATAAACCACTTGCCCTCGGGCAGGTTAACATCGGCACGCTTCATATATAACACGGCGCCCTTTAGAGCACTCGCCTGTTCAATTGAGCTTATGCCTTCAAACTTGACTATAGCAACATTGCCGTGAGGACGGCAGGCAACAACCTTAAGTGGCTGCTGTCCTTTATCATCACGGTAAAGAGTTTTAAACTTTTTAACAAATTCGGGACCGTCGCACCAAGGGTTAAGGCGTACCTCTCCCCTTACACCGTGGGTTGTGCCCACCTGCCCGATTTCAAGATATTCTTTAATCATAAAATACCCCTTAAAGTAACAAAAATGACCTTTTCTACAATATACAGAAAAGGCCATTTTTCATGTTTGGGTTTACATTTTATGCAACCGCATATCAGTCGATGTCTACTTGAACCTTAACATCCTTACGAACAGCAGCCGCACGAATAACCGTACGTATAGCCTTAGCTATTCTGCCCTGTTTGCCGATAACTCTTCCCATATCGTCCGGACCGACGTGAAGATGGTAAACAACAACACCCTCTTCATTAGGTTCATCAACAGTAACCTCGACTGCATCAGGATTCTCAACGAGTCCCTTTGCAACAATTTCGAGCAAATCTTTCATTACCGTCACCTAATTACTTAATGATGTTCTGCTTTTTAAGAAGATCGCGAACAGTATCTGTTGGCTGTGCGCCATTTGCAATCCACTTTGTAACCTTCTCTGCATCAATCTTGATTTCTGCAGGATCGCTTACAGGGTTGTAGTAACCAACCTCTTCAATAAAACGACCATCACGAGGGTAGCGAGAATCTGCTACAACTACACGATAGAAAGGTGCTTTCTTTGCGCCCATACGGCGAAGACGAATTTTTACTGCCATTTTAATTACCTCCGAAAAGAAATATAATAATAAACTAATTTATATATTAAGCAAAACTGCTTAATTACTTACATTGGGAATCCACCCATGCCACCCATGCCCGGCATACCACTGCCCATGCCCATACGCTGCATACGCTTCATCATTTTTTTAGAGCCCTTACCGTTCATTTGCTTATAGAGCTTTTGCATTTGCTTAAACTGGTTAAGGAGCCTGTTAACATCTTCAATCTGCATACCACAGCCTGCTGCTATACGGCGTTTTCTGGATGGGTTGATGATTTCAGGATTCTCTCTCTCCTTCATAGTCATAGAACGAATAATCGCCATTGTGTAATCAATTTGCCTATCGTCTACATCTATATCCTTAGCTTTTTTGCCAAGGCCGGGAATCATTGCAAGTAAATCCTTCATAGGACCCATTTTGCGCATTTCCTCAAACTGAATAAGCATATCGTTAAGGTCGAGCTTATTAGCACGAAGCTTCTTTTCAAGCTCCTCTGCCTTTTTCTCATCGAGGGCTGTTTCCGCTTTTTCAATAAGCGAAAGCACGTCGCCCATACCGAGAATACGGCTTGCCATACGGTCAGGGTGGAAAACGTCTAAATCCTGAAGCTTTTCACCTACACCGATAAATTTAATAGGCTTACCTGTAACTGCCCTTGCTGAAAGCGCTGCACCACCACGGGTATCACCGTCTAACTTTGTTAAAACAAGACCGTCTATGCCCAAAGCATCGTTAAAGCTTGAAGCAACGGTAACAGCATCCTGACCCAGCATAGAGTCAATAACAAGAAGAATCTCGTGAGGCTTAACTGCAGACTTAACATTTTTAAGCTCCTGCATAAGCTCTTCATCTATATGCAAACGGCCTGCAGTATCAAGGAATACATAATCGTAGCCTTTATCCTTTGCAAGCTTAATTGCTTCTGCTGCAATTGTTACAGGGTTTTGCACGCCCATTTCAAAAACGGGAACTTCAATTTGTTCACCTAAAACCTGAAGCTGCTTTATAGCTGCAGGACGGTAGATATCGCAAGCAACAAGAAGTGGTCTGTGCCCCTGCTCTTTAAGCTTAAGTGCAATTTTTGCACAATGGGTAGTTTTACCTGAACCCTGCAAACCACACATCATAATGACTGTTGGAGGATGTGCTGCAGTAGCAAGGCGAGCCTGTGTACCACCCATAAGAGCGGTAAGCTCTTCGTTAACAATTTTTATAACCATTTGTGCAGGTGTAAGGCTTTCCATAACCTTGGCACCAATTGCACGCTGTGTTACTGTGTTTGTAAAATCCTTTGCTACCTTATAGTTAACATCTGCTTCTAAGAGGGCAAGTCGCACCTCTCGCATAGCGTCTTTAACATCGGCTTCGGTAAGGCTACCTTTACTTTTAAGCTTTTTAAAAGCGTTTTCTAATCTGTCTGAAAGTCCTTCAAAAGCCACGGTAAACCTCCTTAATTATTCATTGAGAGAGTCGATAGCCGATCTGATTTGAACAACGGCATCGTTTACCTCTCGTGAAAGGGAAACGTTCATATTGTAGTTATTAATAACCTCTGTGCTTTCGAGTATAACCGATAAGGTTTCGTTAACCCTGTGGGAGCGAGCTGCAAAGCCAAGCTTTTTTTCCATATCGAAAAGCTGTGTTTCGGCACGCTTGATTGCATCGCGCACGCCCTGCCTTGTTATACCTTCATTTTGAGCAATTTCGGAAAGGGAAAGGTCATCGTTATAATAATACTCAATGAACTTGCGCTGATTATCGGTAAGCATTTCGCCGTAGTAATCACAAAGCAAAACAACATCAAGATTTTTTGCCATATGCCTTCTCCTTCCTGAATAATATATGCTCAAACCACTTGAGGATTATTTTATAAAAGGAAAGCTCCTGTAAAGAACTTTCACTTTACAGGAGTGCATTATAGCAAAGTATATATTGTTTGTCAAGAGTTTTGCTGACTTTTAATTATCTTTTTGAGCAAATGACAAAAATCAAGCATCAATCCATTGAATTTCTTATAAAAGCCTCTACCTCGCGCCAATATTTTTCGGCATTTGTATTAAGTGCCTGCAGGTGCGTTGCACCGTGAATTGTAATGTGGTCCGTGCCTTTTGCTCTTGTAACCTCAAAAAGATTATTGCTGTGCTCAACAGGTACAACAGAATCCTCTGTGCCGTGAATGTACAGTATGGGTATTTCGGATTCTCTTGCTGATGATAATATTTCATCGGTATCTGTTTTCCATCCCTTTGCAAGCTTAATGTACAGCGAAGAAAGCTGTACAACGGGAAATGCAGAAAAGCCGTACAGCTCTTTTATGTTTTCTTTAAAAAGCTCATCCACCCTCGAATAAGGACTATCTGCAATTACACCTTTTACATTTGAGGGAAGGCTTTGTGTTGTTGCAAGGATTGAGGTTGTAGCGCCTATTCCCACGCCAAACAAAAATATAGTTGCCTTTTCATCCTTCTCTGTAATCATATTAACTACACGGGCAACCTGCTCTTTTTCTTCAAAGCCCATTGTGCAGGAGCCTTTTATATACTGTGGTATATACACATTAAAGCCGAGAGAATGAAAGTGATAGGCGTACACAGCCATATCCTTGGCAGTTGTTGTTAATGAGTGCAGTAAAATTATATTACTGTGTGATGTAGCGTTATTTTTTAAATAAAGACCTGTAAAGCCTTCATCATCAACGCTTTGAGCTGTCCCCTCAAGCCATTTTATGTACTGTGCAGATGAAAGCTCTTTCTCTAAAACACTTTGTCCTTTTTCGCTTTCTGCAAACCTTTGTGTATTTAAAAAGCTTTCGCTTACAGCCACCGTTACAGCAAGCTCAAATAAAATGAGCGAAGCAACGATTATTGCGATAATCTTTTTTACACTCAGCTTTTCTTTGATTTTTGAAAATTCCATTTATTCCTTCACATCCGTAATGCTTTGACAAATATCTTTAAATGTATCTGCTATGCTTGCAGCTGTAAATTTTCCAAAGGAGAATATTTCAAGGTAATGGTTACCAAACAATTCCTTCATTAATTTACCTGTTCCCAAAAACATCATTGAAAAATCGTTATCGGGAATTATATAACCTATAGCATCGTTTGTAAGACCAAATACCATAAGCTCCTCATCCTTTGCAGAATCCTTAAGCGGAGTAGCACTGAAGGAGGTTTTTGAAAATGACTCCTCACCACCAACTGCCTGCGAGCCACTTAAAACAGCAGGCTCAAGCTCGCCGGGTACAAGTGCAATTTTTCTGCAGCCTCCAAGCTCAAGTAAGCCAACCTCTGTATAAGAGGTGTATTTATCACCTTCACCGGGAAGTATTGTGTATGAGCCGATTCTGTGCTTTGCTATAGCGTAAAAAATAGGATTATCCACCTGTAAATCTGCTCTTTTAACAGTAAGATTCAATAAAGGCTTAAGCTCGGCTTCTTCAATCACCTGCTCGCCCTTACTCTCAAGCCACTTGGCATAAGAGCTTTGCTGACCTGCAGAAAAAATACCCATATAGCTTTCATAAGCACCGGGGTTAACTGCAGGGTTCTTTTCGATTTCAGCCTTTTCCATTGTCATAGCAAGGCTGATTCTGCCTATTTCTTCACCTACAGCCTTAGCCTGTGTTGCAAGGTCCACTCGGTTTGAGTAAAGGCGTGTGGGGTAAACAGCTGCCACAGGGCCGTTGAAATACACAAAGTTATAATTGTTTCTTTCGAAGAAATCACCTAAGCTGTATACGAAATCGCCTGAAATCATATCACCGTTGCCCTTGCCCTTTTCCTTCATTGAATTAATGTATGGGTGAGCACCAAAGCTTAGTACAACGGTTTGTTTATGCGCTTTATTATCGGGCACAAAGCGTAGCCTTAAGAGCTGAGTTGAACAGTCGTATGGCTCACGCCTATCCCAAACAAAGCCGTAAAGACCTCTTTGAGAAAGTGGAGAATTTTCATCCATACCCTGCATAGAGCTTTTTCCCATATAGCTTTCGTAGAGCTTGCCCGGCTCCATCGAATTAACTGCCTGCTTGATGCTTTTTATAACTGCTTCAAACAAAAACTCCATATACTCATCATCGCAGGAATTTTTAAGCTGACCCTCGCCTGTTTTTAAAACCCTTCTGTTATTACTGAGTACATCTATAATTTCGCCCCAAATACCCATTGTATCTATACCTGAATGGGTGTGTGTAGAGCTGATGTTAATGTACGATATATTCTTTTCTTTAATAAAATCCTTTAAAAGCTCTCGTATTTTTTGAACATTCTTATTTGAGATGCCTATACAATCAACAGAGCAAAAAACTACTGCACCACGGCCTGTATTATCATCAACAGCAATCGTTCTTACCCTTACATCGTCTAACACACCTGCAGCAAAGTTGGCAGGGAGCCTTGTATTACCTGCAATACAATACTTTTTAGTTGTAATATCCTCAGGTAAAATACTGATTTGAGCATAACCCAAGCTCCAATGTGCTTTTTTGGGAGCTTTACTCATATACTGCCTTGAGCAGGTGTTATAGCTTTCATTGGAAATATCATCTGTTGGTGGTGTAGGTAAGCCCTTATGTAATTTACCAATAGCTCCAACAAATTTAGAGGAGCACTTTGTACACCTCTGCTGAAAATCCATTTCCCTGAACCTTTTGAATTTGTAGGCGCCTACTGCAGAAAGAGCTACACCTGAGGCTAATAAAGCTATTTTATATTTTTTCATATTGCACCTCAAAAAATAATATCGACTGAAATGATAATAGCACAAACGCCATGTTAAAATCAATGAATATTTATTAAATTTACTCTTGACTTGCAGTTATACTTTTATTATCATTTATAACGATTATAGTTAGTCGAAACAGTGTAAAATTACACTGTTTCGATACCAAATTATGATTTGGTATCGAATTTTCTTCGAAAATTCGACTATAATCCTTTCAATGAGTGTAATGCAAAATTGTATTTATAAAAAACAATTTTGCTAAAAGCCGATAAAATCGGCTTTTGCGAAACGCGACTGCGTTTCGACAAATTACAATCATTATAAAGTGTTAGGAGATGAAGCTTTGGGTATTGGTGAAATAATTATTTTGGCTGTAAGCCTTTCTATGGATGCATTTGCAGTCGCACTTTGCAAAGGCCTCGCTCTAAAAAGAATAAACTTTAAAAACTGCTTGATTGTAGGTGCTTGGTTTGGTATCTTCCAGGGTATGATGCCCCTTATAGGCTACCTGCTTGGAAGCACCTTTGCAGACAAAATAACAGCAATCGACCACTGGGTAGCATTCATTTTACTTGCACTTATTGGTGGTAATATGATTAAAGAGGCGCTTTCTGAGGATGAGGATTGCCAGGATGATTCTTTGGGCTTCAAAACAATGATTGTGCTTGCAGTTGCAACAAGCATTGATGCCCTTGCTGTAGGCGTAGGCTTCGCATTTACAGATTTTAAGCCTGATTACTTTGTTTACATCGCTTTTGTTATGATAGCAATAATAACCTGCGTGCTTTCAGCAATCGGTGTTAAAATAGGTAATATTTTCGGCACACGCTATAAATCTGCAGCAGAGCTTTCAGGTGGCATTATTCTTATATTACTCGGATTAAAAATATTGCTTGAAGGATTAGAAATTATACCATAACAAACAACGGGGCTGTAAAAAAACTTACGTTTTTTTACAGCCCCGTTTTCAGTTTATTTATTCGGTTTATGATAAAACCTTGTACTCATCGGCAGCTCTATCGTAGTAATAATCCTTGCCGTTTGTACCCATTCCGAATGTAAATTCAGTATATTGACCATTCTCCATAAGATAAATAACAAATACTTTTGTACCGTCAGTTGCTTCAACAACCTTGCTTGTTGCTACAAATGTGTAATTATCTATAGGCTTTGTAAGACCTACAACTGATAAATCGTAATTTTTATACCTTGCCCTTAAAACCTGTGTATTTTCGTCGTTAATATCTTCCTCTGTTTTTTGGTGCAATGAAGGCTCTTGTGTTTCTTCAGCATCGGCCTTTGTTTCTTCTACCTTAACATCTACCTGTTGCGCACCCGAAACTGTAAGAAGGTAATATTTATTGCTTGCAGAATCATACCTGTAGCACTCTGTACCAACAATATAAAAAACTCCCTTAACATCCTTAGGGTTTGTAAGGTAAGCCGTTGCTCGACAGCAAGCCTTACCGTTAAAAATTGCCTGTTCAAGCTTAAATACATAATCGTATACGTTTTGCTCAAGGCCTAAATCCTTAGGTGAAAAAGCAGAAAGAAGGTCTTTAACAACGCTCTCATCCATACTAAGGCTACCTGCTGCGTGGTCAAGTGTTATATTTTCTGATGCATTTTCATCGAAGGCCGAATTTTTATCGCCAATATAGCCTTCGCCATCCTCCGAGCCACCTTTACAGCCTGCAAAGGACAAAACAAGTGCTATAAGTAACAAAACAGATAAAAGCTTTTTCATTTATTTCAACACCTTTAAGATATATTTTTATTGTATTCATCTAATAAAAATATAACCCTTTCAGCGTGTTTTGTCAACCACCTGAGCGACCGGAAACAATTGCCTCACGTTTGTATTTTTCACGTGTTGCAATACCACCTCTGATGTGGCGCTCCTCTTTGTTTACATCTAAAACCTTACGAACCTCATAGAATAAAGCCGGGTCAACACGCCTGAGCCTTACGGTAATATCTGTATGAACGGTTGACTTTGATACACCAAACTTTTTGGCTGTTGCTCTTACAGTTGCTTTACTATCGGCAATATATCTACCAAGAGCTACTGCCCTATCTTCATAATCAGTATACATAAAAAATCCTCCCATAGAGTTCTAAAAAACTATATGAGAGGAATTTTTATTTTATTACTCAAATGTTATTTCGTAGAAAACTGCAGAGTTGCCTTGAATAACATTATTAAATTTAAGGTGTCCGTCAATAATTTCTGCTTGAGTGTTTACAGCTTCAAGCCTTGAGCAATCAATGTATTTATCGCGAAGCTCTGTTCTGTAAATTTCTTGTGCCTTGCTGTCAGCAAGTGTTACGCTGCTGTCAAGGCAAGGGTCATCAGGCGACCAGGCAAAGGCATCGTTTGTAATATTATATTTTTCTCTGTCCTTCTGCCATTCATCAAAGAAATTGCAGCTGTCATCTATAAACCGGGTTTTAATTTTTGCATTTTTAAAATCGTATTTGCTTAAATCTATATCAAAATTAAAAACAGCCTGGTCCTTATACTCTAAATCATTTTTAAAGTTGTAGCCCATTACACGAAGAGTTTTTGTTTCTTCATCGTAAACAGATATGGCATCCATTTCAACCTTAAGCTGTGTAGGCTTAGCATTAAGTACAGCTGTATCAACCTTTTGCATACCTGCAAACTTAGCAACATTTTTTGCAACGTGGTATGAAATAGTCGGGTAACCATCTACCATACCACCTGTAAGGAAGCCCCAGGATGAAAAATAATCAATATTATTTTCAAGGCACTGCTTCCAAAGCCTTGCATCGTATGCTGCCTGGTATGTATAGCCTACTGTTCTTGAAAGAAGCTCGTCATTATCCTTACCACTTTCAAGACCTACAAGCAATCTGCCCTCATCAATGCCGTATATAAGGTCAGTAAGTCCGTTTTCTTCGGCAACTGTACGAATATAGTTAATTGTTTCAGGCAAGGTATAGCCTTTTGTGTATGCCTCGGGAGAGTGGTCGTAGAAGGATGCCGACAAATAGCAAATTCTTGTGCCTGTACCACCGTTTGCATAGTTTTTACCCTTTGCAACGTGTTTTATAAATTCAGCCTCATCCCAATGGCCCTCAGTTACTGTCATTGAATGAGCACCAACAAACACATTTTCACCAATTGCATCTATAAGTGCCTGAACGGTGTAATCGTAGAGTTTGCAATACGCTACTGCAGTATCCTCGGGCGTTTCACTTTTTGCTCTGAACCAATCCCAGTTTTCATATTCGGTCATTACGCCGAAGCGCCATGTAAGCACCTCTTCCCTGCCAAATTCTTTAACAAGAGCAGATGCAAGGGCGAATATGTAATTGTAGTACACTTCATAATCATCAGGCGGATATACGTTCATACCAAACCCGTCAAGAAGTGAATCCCGGGTGTACTTAAGTGGTACGCTACCTAATTTAAGATGTGGCTTTGCACCAAGCTTTAAAATACCTGCACAGTTTTTTATAAGTGGCTCAAAATCGTAATCATCGAGCACATCAAAGTTCTTAGGGTCTTTAAATAAGTCTCTATCCTCTGTACCACCTGAGCACTGCATAAACTGAACATACTCAACAAACTCAAAAACATTATATTCTTCATTTATATGAGGGTCAAAAAAGCTTTCGCCCATATCCCAGATATTGTTATTGCTTACAACGTTTGAGGCAACTCCCTGCTTTGTTGAAATATCTATAGCAATATCTGCAGAGGCAAAGCCTTGTAATATACCTTTAGGTATTACTGCAAGAGTAACAATAACACCAACAAGCACGATTGCGATAACAGAAATTACGATTTTCTTTTTCATATTATTCACCACTTGTTTCTAATGTTTTAAATTCTGTTCTTATTTCATCTGCTGTACCTGTAGCAAGGTAAAAATCATAAGAGAAGGGCTCGTAGCTTTTCATTTCGTGCTGCTTTACTACGGCAATGTATGATGTAGGCCCTGCTACAGAAGGGTCAGCATCTGTTGTTTCCCCCCTTGCATAAACACCTGTAAGGAAGGTTGTTTCGCCCGGAACATAAACGCCTATACCGTAGCTATCATCAAATTCACCTGTAAAGGCTGACCAATGCTCTTGGTTTGTAAACGTCGGATACCCTGCATCAGGCCAAAAAATCAAATCGTCCTTAACAGATAAAGGCTCGTTTGACCAAGGCTTTTTTCCTGCATAGTACACAAACCTGGAAAATGGTTCGATGCAGTAGAATGCCGGAATTTCCTGGTCTGCCACCTCGCTCTTATAGCCCGAAAAATCAACAAATCGGCAAGATGCATGAACTAAATCACCATCGAGGGAGTAGGTTGCCTCCATATATGAAGGTGTAATAAATTCTTTTGTTTGCGCCCAGTCAAGTGGCCTGCACTTAACGTAAACAGAGTTATCTGTAATTCTTAAATCAACAATTTTGCTTGCATCGTTATATTGGTTACCACCCTGAACAGGGTTGTAGCGCCATTCATTATCCATAAAGGTAGCTGTATCGTAATCAAGTGTGCCATAGTAGGACTGCTGAACAAGTCTGCCTGTATCATACCTGTTAATAAGGTTTACATTTGTATTTACGGCCTCAGTATTATAGCGTTCAGACGCATTGGAATCCACCTTGATTCGCTCATCCACCATAACTGCCTCAACATTATCGTTCAAGGCCTCAAGGTAGCTTAGCGCTCCACCCCAATGCAAATCAATACCCAGCTTGTGATTTTCAGATTCTATAAAAACCTCGTTTTCATAGATTTCTCTGTTAAAAACGGATAAACCGTAGAAAACCAATTCGCCTTCGGGAGCATTAAGGCACTCAAAGCGTATATCGCAAAGAGCTCTTGCTTTTTTACCCTCAAGAAAGCCATCTATAAACGAATAAAAAGCTCCCTTTTCTGCAGGCTCAAGGAAGAAATCCTCTGAAATCTCTTTAATACCGTTAAAGTATGTAATTGTGCCCTTGAAATAGTATTCGGTTGAATATTTTACACCATAGTAGTTAAACCATTTGGTTTTATAGCGCTCTCCATTGTAAAAGCTTTCGGTTAACTCTGTTACATTATCGGATATGGTGTATTTATCATCAAAGACCTTTTTACGCAAGCTCAAAGGATATGAAATGTAACCTGTAATTACACTGAAAATAAGAGCAATACAGATAAGGCTACCCAAAAACCCTCCGACTATTTTAAGTGCTTTTTTCACAAAATCACCCTTACTTAATTTTATAACAGTACTATAGCATAAAAACAAAGACTCCGCAAGTAAATGCTTGCGAAGTCTGATAATTTTTATTATTCGTTGGCTTTAATCCAGTCTACCATATCCTTAACCGATTGTTCAACACTCATCGGATGGTAGTCAAGCTCTCTTTCTGCTTTTTCTATAGAGAAATTACAGTTGGACATAAGCTTACGGATTGAGTACCTTGTGAAAAGAGGAGTTTTCTTTGCAACCTTGTAGAAAACCTCTGCTGCAGGTGCAACAGCCTTTGCAACACCGTACGAAAGTGGAATTTTAGGAGCCTTTTTGCCACATGCCTTTGCTGTAGCAGCAATGAAATCTGCAACAGAAATCTGTTCACCGCAAAGGATGTAGCACTCACCCTTACCACCCTGCTTTGCAGCCATATACATTCCGTGCGCAACATCTCTGATATCAACAAAATTATATGCACCAAAAGAAAGTGTAACAGGGAAAATACCGTTTACAAACATTCTTACCATTTCACCAACATTTGATTTTTTGAAATCATATGGACCAAGGCAAGCACCGGGATGAGTAACAACAGCATCAATTTTACCTGCTCTTACCTCATCAAGCACAAACTGTGTTGCAGTTGCTTTAGTTTTTGCATATGTACCTTCAAGATTTTCTGTAGGGAAATTATCAATTTCTCTCATCACCTGATTGCCGGGAAGAGGCTCAAATGCATCAACTGATGATGCATATACAAGACGGCGTACGCCTTTTTCCTCGCAAGCCTGCACAACATTTTTTGTGCCACCTACGTTAACGTTCCAAATCATATCCTCTTGGTCAGCATTAATATCAATAATACCTGCAAGGTGGTAAACAACGTCTACACCCTCAAATGCAGCACGGAGCTGGTCAAGGTCTGTAACATCACCATAAACCTTTTCGCAATCTATACCGTCAAATTGCTTTGAATCTTTTCTTATAAGGATTCTAACCTTTTCGCCACTGTCAACAAGCTCTTTAAGAAGTGCATAGCCTATATGACCTGTGGCACCTGTAACTAAACTGATTTTATCGCTCATAGCTATCACCTTTCACTGTACAAAGGGACTGTCGAAACAGTCCCTTTGTTTTTTTGTGCGAAATCGTAATTGGATTTTTTGCAAGTTTGTGCGTAGTGTGGTTTTTAGGCACCCCGAAGCGTATTAAGATACGCGAGCTTGGGTGAATAAAAGCCACAATACGTGCGAAATCGCAAAAAATTATTCGCCCTTCATTCCGAGAAGCTCTACTGTTCCGTCGTAAACAGCTTGTGAAACCTTGATGGAATCAAATATTGCTGCTTCGATATCATCATCTGTAGCTCCTAACTCTTTTGAAAAACGGTCAGGAATGAAGAGATTTATTGCCATAATATCTGCAAGTCCGTCTACATCAATACCACTTTCAATACCCTTTTCGGCATATTCCTTTTTAACGCCACCAAGTCCCATTCTCATCATCCAAGGAGCAACGGAAATAATTTTTCTGTTGTTACCCATACCACGGGCTGCGTAAACGATTTTAAGAAATTCCTTCCAAGTAAGGTTATACATTGAAATCGGCCATGCTACTGCACCCTTTGATTTTTCAGCAGCACCAACAATAACCTGACCTACCTGGCGTACGGTAAGCATTGCTGTACCACCACCCGGATACATTGTCAAAGGAAGCTTATCCATTCTCTTAATCTGTTCAATAAGAATTACCCAAACAGGCTTTCTGCCCGGCTGTGTACCGAAAATGTAAGGAAGCTCAAGCACAGATACATCGAAGTTTTCATCTGCAAAGGAAAACGCAACATTTTCCTGGTCGATACGGCTTCTGATATAAGGATGCTTTTCTGTAAGCTTCATTTCAGGTTTTTCTTTTGCAAGGTATGCAAAGTATGAACCGAGAATAACAGCACTCTTAACGCCAACCTCTTTACAGAGAGGGAGAATTCTCTCAAGTGGCTGAATGTTATATTTGTAGTATGCATCGTAAACAGGTGCAGGGAACTCAACTCTTTCGTCGATACCTGCTGCAAAAACGAAGCAATCCTGACCCCTTAACATCTCACGTATTTCATCATCTGACTTTTCGTAGATGTTGCAGAATTCAATTTTCATCTCCTCAGGAATCGGAGCTCCTTCCGGAAGTGGCGGAAGAGCAACACTTGTAACCTCGTGTCCTCTTTCAATAAATATACGAGCAGCCTCACAGCCAAGAAGACCTGTGCCACCAATCATAAATACTTTCATTGTGTTACCTTCTCCTTAAAGTTATCAAAAATTTCAGGGCCGTAAACATTGTTTTCACCCTGACGGTCCCAAACCTGTGCAAAGAATGGGTTGATTCTTGCTTCTTCATCGTATTTCCAAGGCCATGGAAGCTCTGCAGGACACCAGTGGGCACCCTTAAGAACAAGGTTAGGCGACATTTCGAACTCGTTGCCTCTTGCACTTACCCATTTAACAGGTGTGTACATATCAACGATTTCTGTTGCAAGGCACTTACCACCTCTGAACTCTGCTGCCTTCTGAAGGTCTTCAATTGTAAGTGAATCAAATGGCTTTGATTCGTCGTAGCCGTGGTCAAGGAGCTTAACCTCAGAAGATGTTGTTTTCTTTTCAGGAATAATGATTTCGAAATCCTCCCACTTTCTTGGGAGCTTTTCATATTCTTCCATACTGCCGTAGTAGGCCTTCATTCTTACATCAACCTTGTTTGCTGCCCACCAGAGTGTACCGTACTCAGGTGTTTCGGCAATTTTCTTCATCCAAAGCTTTTTAAGAATAGGTGCAAACGGCTTTGCAAGGAAAGCTAATTTATAGAAGGATTCAACCTTATCCATCATGCTCTTGAAATATTCCTTAACAGGAACATTAGCACGGAAGTGGCAATATTTTTCAAGCTCATCGCCATCGTAATACCACTGACCGTGGAAGTTACGGGTTGTGAACCAATGTGGGTCAAAGAGCTTTTTAGGTGAACCAAGGCCTAATGTGCCGAGAAGAAGGTCTTCAAACTCATAGTTTGTAATTCTGTATTCTTCACCTGAGCCGATGTTGTAAAAGCGTCTCCAGAATTCCTCCGGGATATCATCACCACAAACATTTGCAAGAAGGCGACCTGAATCTTCTACTGTTGCCCACTCAAGCATACCGTTAATAGGAACGTGGTACATAATAGGTTCAAGATTTTTAAGGATTGCAGGATAGAGAATACCTGACTGACGGAGAGATACCCAATGCTTAAGACCTGATTCTGCAAAAACAGCCTCAGCCTTAATTTTACTGATAGCATAGTGGTCGTAAACACTAACCTTAAGTGGGTCGCCTGTTCTGCCCCAATGGATAGGAGCGTTTCTGTCGCCTGTTTCGGCAACTGTGCCTATGTAAACAACCTTAATAGCATCCGGGTCGGGCTGTGCCTTAACAGCATTTACAATATTCTGTGCTGCTGTAACGTTTGTTTTTTGTGTTTTAACAGGGTAATAGTCAGCAGCAGGAGAAACCATACCACCAACGTGAAGAACATAGTCTGCGCCGGTTACCATATCGAGAACATCCTCGTAATTTGTAAGGTCGCCCCAAACAAGTCTTACTGATGGATCATTCTCGTACTGTGCAAACTTTTCACGGTTCTTTTTGCTGTCTCTGTTAAGTACAACAATGTCGAATTCATTTTTTCTTGCATACAGCTCCAAAAAGCCCTGGAAGCCCATAGTACCTGATGAACCTGTAAGTGCAACTGTTTTTTTCTGCATAAGAATCCCTCCGAATTCCATATATTTTTATACATTCTAATTATAAAAAAATACTCATAGTTTGTCAACGGCTATTGTTAAATTATTGACCATTTTTATTCGACAAAACAAATAAAAAGTGACGGATAATATTATCCATCACTTTAAAAGCTTTTTCAGCCTGCTCGAAAGCGCCGAAAATAGTATTTTATACCTTACAAGAAGGATATCATAAAGCACAAAAACTACGTTAGCAAGGCCTAAGAGCAAGGGTATTGTTAATTTACCGAATTCGGTATATTCCTCTTTAGGCACACCAAAAAGAAGCACTCCTGCAAAGCCTGTAAGAACAGCAGCGCAATTAAATAAAACGAACTTTAATGCTGCAAAAAGTGCTTTAGGCAATTTTGATAAATCCCCTCTTACAAGAGGATAATAGCCAAAGAACAAAATATATGTGAGAACAGATTCTTTATCGGTAAGTAAAACTAATGAAAGCAACGAGGTAGCAAAAAACACACTCAACGCCCATTTTTTACTACCCACATCTGCAACAACAAGCACAATTAAGCCTGTTACAACGGGCAGCACATACATAAGCACAGGAAGCACCGTAACAAGTGCCATAAGCACAACAGAAAGTGCCACCATCATACCACAAAATGCAGTCAGCTTCGCTTTTTTCATCAGCCTATAACTACCTCGTGTCCTGTACGGGCTGATTCGTAAACAGCATCAAGAATTTTCATTATTTCAACACCGTCCTCAGCAGGTGCAATACAAGGTGTTCCGTTAAGCACACAATCTACAAAGTGGTTAATTTCTCTGCAGAAAAGACCATCGAAGGACAGGCTTGTATCGTTATTAAAGCTAAGGTCAACAAGGTAGCCGTTTTCTTGACTAAAGATTTCAACCTGTGGGTCAAGCTTTGCTCCTGCCTTTGTACCGAAGAACTGAATATTACCTTCACCGTTTTTAATGTTAAGAGAAAAGCTTGCCTCAACTGAAAGCACAAGACCGTTATCGAAACGGATAAGCGCTGTTGCAAGGTCCTCAACATCACAAATATCCTCTGCGCCTGCAGAAACTGACTGATAACCCTTGCCTACTTTTATATCGGGGCGATTAAAAAGCTTTTGGAAGGTTGCGCCATAAACGGAAACAGGCTTTGGATTACCACAAAGGTACCTTGAAAGGTCAATAACGTGAACACCCAAATCTATAAGTGGGCCACCACCTGAACGTGATTTATCGCCAAACCAACCACCCGGGTTACCGTTTCTGCGAAGGTATGTAGCCTTAGCGTAATAAATTTCGCCAAATTTGCCTGAGTCGATAAAATCACGCATAACGTCTGCATCATTGCCGTAGCGCCTTACAAAGCCGATTTGAAGAAGCTTGCCGTTAGCCTTTGCAGCTGCGAGCATCTGCTCTGCCTGTTGGGTATTCATAGCCATAGGCTTTTCGCAAATAACATCTTTACCTGCATTAAGGGCAGCGATTGAGCACTCAGCATGTGCTGCATTCCAGGTACATACGCTGACAATATCTATTTCAGGCAAAGCCTTAAGCATTTCATCCTTATCGAGGAAGCAGCGCTCCTCAGGAATACCGTACTTTTCTGCCATTTTTTTAAGCTGTACTTCGTTAATATCGCAAAAAGCGTATAATTCTACATTTGGGTTTTTAATATAGCCGTTGATGTGTTCATTAGAAATACCACCTACACCGATTACGGCTGCCTTTAATTGCTTCATAATACTGCCTCCAAAACATATTTTAGTCAAATGAAACAAAATAATTTACTTATAGAGTATATCATTTTATAACAAATTTCGCAATAGGCTTATAGACAAATAAATGCCTTTGACTTATAATATTATTGTTCTAATAAAAAAGAAAAGAGATAATGCTAAATGTCATTCTTATACGAAATGCACGCCCATGTAAAAGAGGTTTCAACCTGCTCACCAACAAGTGCTGCAGAATTTGTAGCACTTTACATTGATACAGAATATTCAGGTATTGTGCTTACAGACCATATGAATGCCGACACCTTCAGCAAAAGAGGCTTAAAGGATGCACCGTGGGATGAAAAAATAGACCATTTTATTACAGGCTACCAAGCAGTAAAGGATGCTGCAGGAGATAAGCTTAATGTTATTATGGCAATGGAAATACACTTTTACGATAATCCTAACGATTACCTCGTTTATGGTATTACCGAAGAATTTTTACGCTCTCACGGCGACCTTATGGCTATGGGCTCCGAAAAATTCTCAAGGCTTGCACAAGAAAATAATATTATTTTTATCCAGGCCCACCCATTCAGAAGAGATTCCCGTGTAGAGGATTGGAAAATACTTGACGGCTACGAAATATTTAACGGCAACCCACGCCACTACTCCTGCAACCCTATTGCCGAGCAATGGGCAAGCTACCACAACAAAGCAATTGTTACATCAGGCTCCGATTTTCACCAGCCCGAGGATGCCTGCCATGGTGGTGTATATTTTGAAAAGGAAATCAAAACCACACAGGAGCTTGTTGAAGAATTAAGAGCCGGAAATTACACACTCAAAAAAGACAAATTCAAGCACACAAGACCGGAATAAACAAAACCTCGGACAAAAAGTCCGAGGTTCTTTTTTACCATCTGTTATGCACTTTTTCGTGAAAGCCTATTAAATCTTTAATCTCAAGAGCTGTTCCGTCATCAAGAACGGCTGTTCCGTTAAGGCGGCCAAAAAGCTTATCTGCCACCTGTGAAACGAAGGGGAATTTCAAATCTGTTTTATCGTTATAAAATGGTGAAAACTCCATTTTCCAACGACCGTCATTGGAGGTCATATACCACTTGTTCATAACATCTCTTGTAGGAATACCAAAATCAACAAGGTCAAGCTTATGGCACTTACCATCGTAGAAAATCATATTTTCACTTGCGTTTTTAGTATTGCCAAAGCCGTAACCGATATTGTAACCAAAGGGCTTGCCGTTAACTATACCCGAACCGATGCCCCAATACCAGGTATTATCATATGTCCAGCTGCCTCTGCCCCAATCAAGAATACCGAAATCCTTTGAAGCGTCAAAGGTATAGGTTTTGCCATTGAGCTTTACATAGCCCGAGGCAGGCATACACGGTATTTTTTGGTTGTAGTAAAAGGCTGATTTTTTCTCATCCCAAGGGGTAGCAATGACCATAGTATCCATAGGTGGCTGTTTTAAATAAATATCAGCCTCAAGCTCAGGTCTGTTTTTTCTTGCATAATATTTGCAATAAAAGTGCCTGCCGTCTTCAGTTCGGTCTATGTGGTAATCACAAAACTTTGACCTATATTCAATATTACCGTTTTCGCTCGTTTTCGGAAGATTAAGCTTACCCATAGGGAAAACCTTAAGCTCCAGATACGGGTATTTTTTATTCTCTTCAAAATCAAAAACAGCACAATTCACAAGACCCATATATCGGTTATCTGCAAAAGTAAAGGAAACTGCGTATCTACCTTCGCTGTCAATTATGTGGTAATAATCCCATTCCTTAAGGCGCATCGGCTCTTTAACCATTTGAGGATCATACTCAAAAACAAGTCTGTTTGCCCAGCCCGGCTCCTTAAGAGAGCCATCCTCATTAAGCAAAAAGCCTCCACCTTTAATTTTATGGTTCCTGTTTAACAAAATTTATATCCCCTTTTCATCGTAAAGAAAGACTGTTTCAAGCGCTACCTTAACACCTAAATCAATAGCAGGAGCAGAAAGATTATCGGCTGTATCAAGCCTTGTGTGGTAATACCTTGCAGGTGTTGGATCCATAGCTGTAAGTGCAGATGCAGCTACACCTGCCCGGGACATTGCAGCAGCATCGGTTGCACCTAATTCGATAGTGCCGATAGGCACCTCAACGCCTACGTTTTTGGCAGCCTGTTGAATAAGCTCTGCAACCCTACGGTCATTTTTAACTACGCCCGTCATATCCCTTTCGTAGATTTTAATAAACTCGATATCACGAATTGTATCTAAGCCTACAAACACTGTTTCAACACCGTCATTAAGCATTGCGCTGTTTGCTTTTGCAAAGGCTTTAGAGCCACGAAGACCTGCTTCTTCACCACCTGCACAAAGAACTGCAACCTCAGTATTTTCAAAACGGATATTATTGTCGCTGAGGAATTTTGCTACAGCACAGCTGATAAAACAGCCTGTAAGGTCATCGTTAGCGCCAACAACAGGGTTTTTATAGTTACAGAAATTGATTGCTGCAATAAGCACAGGAACAGTTAAATACATAACAACTGCAAGTATTCTCAGAGCAAGGTTACCACCCTGCCCCCAAACAACTGAGCCAAAAGCACCGTCAAAATGCACCATTGCATAAATATTAGCACCAAGGCCTAAAAGGATGCTTACAACCGCAACACCGATAATAAGAGCAACTACAGGTCTGCCCCCCTTGTATGTATATGTCCATTCAAAGGCTGAGTCGGTATGGCCTGAAATAATAATTCTCTTTTTTGTTTCGCCTGTAGCTTTTCTTACGCCGTAAACATTGCCGCTTGTTTTCTTTTTAAAGAACATATCCAGCACAGGCTTGTAAAAAATAAACTCACCAAGCACAAAGAAAAGTGTAAGCGCAGACAACGCAAAAGCAATTGCGCTTAAGCCTAATGTAAAGAAAAGAACATTAAGGATTAAAAGTATAGAGCCTATTGGCACCCATGCCATAAAGGCTTTATCGCTACACTTGAACTCTTCACGTTTAACAGAGTCGCACCATTTCTCTAAATCTGCCTGCATATACTCCTGTGCCTGCTTTTCGGCATCGCTGCCTACAGGGCGAGGACCGAAATTTTTACAGACATTTTTGATGCTTTTAATTGCATAATTTGTGTATTCTCTTACTTTAATTTCAAAATTCGGAATACTTTCATATGATTTCATATTGCTTCCCCTTATCTTTTTTGGAAATATTTACAGCAAAAATTATACTACAAATATTAATCTATAGCAACAATTTTTAAAATAGTTAATTTTTTATTTACAACAACGGTTGCAAATATCTGCCTGTGTATGAGGCAGCCACCTTTGCAACCTCTTCAGGTGTGCCTTGCGCCACAACCTCACCACCACCGTTACCACCTTCGGGGCCTAAGTCTATAATGTGGTCGGGTGTTTTAATAACATCTAAATTATGCTCAATTACAATAACCGAGTTATTTGCATCAACAAGGCGTGTAAGCACCTCTATAAGCTTACTTACATCTGCTGTATGAAGACCTGTTGTAGGCTCATCGAGAATATATATGGTTTTACCTGTAGACTGCTTAGAAAGCTCAGTTGCAAGCTTAACACGCTGTGCCTCACCACCCGAAAGTGTGGTTGCTGACTGACCTAAAGTAATATAGCCTAAGCCAACATCGAATATAGTTTGAAGCTTTCTTTTGATTTTTGGCACATTTTCAAAGAAGGAAAGCGCTTCTTCTACAGTCATATTAAGAACATCGCTTATGCTTTTGCCCTTATATTTAACCTCCAAGGTTTCACGGTTGTAGCGTGCACCTCGGCACACCTCACAGGGCACATAAACATCAGAAAGGAAGTTCATTTCTATTTTGATTATACCGTCGCCCTCACACGCCTCACACCTACCACCTTTAACATTAAAGGAAAAACGGCTTTGGTCATAGCCCTTCATTTTTGCATCGGCAGTTTGAGCAAAAAGAGCCCTTATATCATTAAAAACACCTGTGTAGGTAGCTGTATTTGAACGTGGTGTTCTGCCTATAGGCGACTGGTCTATATTAATAACCTTATCAAGATGCTCCAAGCCTTTTACCTCTTGGTGCTTACCCGGAAATTTACGGGCACCGTTAAGCTCTGTTGCAAGCTTTTTATAAAGTATTTCGTTTATAAGCGAGGATTTACCCGAACCCGAAACACCTGTAACAGCAACAAACATACCTAAAGGAATTTTAACATCTATATCTTTAAGGTTATTTTGCTGTGCACCTATTATTTCAAGGAAATTACCGTTACCCTTTCTTCTTTTTTCGGGAACCTGTATTTTCTTTTTACCGGACAGATATTGCCCTGTCAGGGAGTGCTCACACCCCATAATTTGCTCTATGGTGCCTGCACACACAATCTCTCCACCGTGTACACCTGCACCCGGTCCAACATCAACAATAAAATCTGCTGCTTTCATTGTATCCTCATCGTGCTCAACAACAATAAGGGTGTTACCTAAATCACGAAGCTCGGTAAGAGATTTTAAAAGCTTTTCATTATCTCTTTGGTGCAAGCCTATGCTCGGCTCATCAAGAATATACAAAACTCCCATAAGGGATGAGCCTATTTGCGTTGCCAGGCGTATACGCTGACTTTCGCCACCCGAAAGAGTGCCTGAGCTACGGGAAAGCGTAAGATAATCTAACCCAACATTGCACAAAAAGGCAAGTCGTGAACGAATTTCTTTAATAATCTGCTTACCTATAACCTGCTCTTTTTCTGTCAATTCAAGGCTTTCTATAAATTCAAGAGCCCGGCGAATAGACATATTGGTAAACTCGGTTATATTAAGTCCACCTACTGTTACGGCAAGCGGGCCTTTTTTAAGCCTTGCGCCACCACAATCAGGGCAGGACTGCTGAGTCATATACTGCTCAATATCGTGCCTTGACCACTCCGAGGTGGTTTCCTTGTATCTTCTTTCGAGGTTATTTACAATACCCTCAAACTCCGTCATATAAGTACCACTACCATACTCGTTCTGACGGACCATTTTTATTCTTTCTCCCTTGGTGCCATAAAAAATAGCCTTTTGCCCTTCTTTAGAAATTTCGCAGAATGGAGTATCAAGGGTAAAGTTATATTTTTCTGCCAATGCATTAAAATACATACCTGAAATTGTGCTTGAATCGGTTTTGCTCCATCCACTACCCTTTATAGCACCTTGATTTATAGAGAGCCTTCTGTTAGGCACCAGCAAATCCTCGCTGATGCGCATAAACACACCAAGACCCGAGCAGGTAGGACAAGCGCCAAATGGGTTGTTGAAGGAAAAAAGTCTTGGCTCTAACTCATCCATACAGGAGCCGTGCTCCGAGCATGCGAAATTCTGAGAAAACAGAATTTCTTCTCCACCAATAACATCCACTACTGCTGTACCCTCTGTAAGTGAGAAGGCAGTTTCAAGTGAATCTGCAAGGCGTGAGCCTATACCATCCTTCATTATAAGACGGTCTACAATGATTTCGATATTATGCTTTATATTTTTTTCAAGCTTAATGTTTTCGGAAAGGTCGTAAACAATACCATCTACCCTGACACGTGAAAAGCCTGATTTTTGTGCACTTTGAAATTCTTTTTGAAACTCACCCTTTTTACCCTTTGCAATAGGTGCCAAAATCTGAAATTTTGTTCCTTCAGGGAGAGCAAGCACCTTATCTACAACCTGGTCTATAGATTGCTTTTGAATTTCTTTACCACAAACAGGGCAATGAGGCACACCCAAACGAGCGTATAAAAGCCTTAAGTAGTCATAAATCTCTGTAACCGTACCCACAGTAGAACGAGGGTTTTTTGAGGTTGTTTTTTGGTCTATTGATATAGCAGGTGAAAGAGCGTCTATACTGTCTACATCCGGCTTTTCCATAATACCAAGGAACTGACGTGCATAGGAGGAAAGGCTTTCCATATACCTGCGCTGACCCTCTGCATATATTGTATCAAACGCAAGCGAGGATTTACCCGAGCCTGAAAGCCCTGTGAAAACCACAAGGCTATCTCTCGGTATTTCTACACTTACATTTTTCAAATTGTGCTCTCTTGCACCTTTAACAATCAAGTTTTTTTCCATTAATTAACTTTCACCTTTTAACTTAGCTATTTGGTCTCTTAAATATGCAGCGTGCTCAAATTCGAGCAGCCTTGCAGCAGCGTGCATCTCCTTTGTAAGGCGTTCAATAAGTGCCTGCTTTTCTTTTGCAGACATACGCTTCTTTGCAACACGCTCCTGAACATTATCCTTAGAGCTGATTTCGAGAATCTCTCTAACATCCTTTTTAATAGTTTGTGGTACTATGTCGTGCTCTTCGTTGTATTTCAGCTGTATTTCTCTACGGCGACTTGTTTCCTCAATAGCCCTTTCCATAGAGCCTGTAACCTCATCGGCATACATAATAACCTGGCCGTTGGCATTTCGCGCTGCTCTGCCTATAGTTTGCACAAGTGAGGTTTCGCTACGCAAAAAGCCTTCCTTATCTGCATCAAGAATAGCAACAAGAGAAACCTCGGGTATATCAAGACCCTCTCTGAGAAGGTTGATGCCTACAAGCACATCAAACTCACCTAAACGCAAATCTCTTATTAATTCCATTCGTTCAATAGTATCAACATCAAAATGCATATACTTAACCTTTATGCCGTAATCGCTTAAATAGTCGGTAAGGTCCTCTGCCATTTTGCGGGTAAGTGTTGTAACAAGCACCCTTTCCTTACGCTCTATTCTTATGTTGATTTCGGAAATAAGGTCATCTATCTGCCCATCTGTAGGACGTACGCTTACAAGTGGGTCCAAAAGGCCTGTAGGTCTGATAAGCTGTTCTGCAGTTTGGGCACTTTTATCTTTTTCAAAATCGCCGGGAGTTGCGCTGACAAATATTTTTTGATGTGTTTTTTCGTAAAATTCATCAAATTTTAAAGGTCTGTTATCGTATGCAGACGGTAAACGGAAGCCGAACTCTATAAGGCTTTGCTTACGGGAACGGTCGCCACCGTACATCCCCCTGACCTGTGGAAGTGTAACGTGGGATTCATCTACAAAAAGAACAAAATCATCGGGGAAATAATCTAAAAGAGTATACGGTGGGCTACCGGGCTTTCTGCCGGACATTACGCCCGAATAGTTCTCTATACCCTTACAAAAGCCTGTTTCACGAAGCATTTCCATATCGTAAAGGGTGCGCTGTTGAATTCGCTGTGCCTCAAGGAGCTTTCCCTGACTTTCGAATTCTGCAACCCTTTGCACCATTTCGTTATATATTCTTTCAAGGGCTTTTTCCATTTTTTCGCCATCAACAACATAGTGTGATGCAGGGTAAACAGCAACGTGTGCTCGGGAGCATTTTACCTCACCTGTAAGTGGGTTAATTTCCAATATTCTGTCGATTTCATCACCAAAAAATTCAATTCTGTAGGCTGTATCCGATGAATAAACGGGGAAAATTTCAACAGTATCACCCTTAACCCTGAATTTGTTACGGGTAAAGCTGATATCGTTACGCTCATACTGTATTTCTACAAGCTTTTTTACAAGCTCATCTCTATCCTTTTGCATACCTGTGCGCAAGGATATTACCATATTTCTGTAATCTATAGGGTCACCCAAGGTGTATATGCAGGAAACACTTGCAACTATTATTACATCTCTTCTTTCAGAAAGAGCTGAGGTTGCAGAGTGGCGAAGCTTATCAATTTCATCGTTAACTGCACTATCCTTTTCGATGTAGGTATCAGTTGTAGGAATATATGCCTCGGGCTGATAATAATCGTAATAGCTAACGAAATACTCAACTGCATTTTCAGGGAAAAATTCTTTAAACTCTGTACAAAGCTGTGCTGCAAGAGTTTTGTTGTGAGCAAGCACAAGAGTGGGTCTGTTAAGCTGTGCTATAACATTTGCCATTGTAAAGGTTTTACCTGAGCCTGTAACACCTAAAAGTGTTTGCTCCATATAACCGTTATTTACACCCTCCACAAGCTTTTCAATAGCCTCAGGCTGGTCGCCCGTAGCCTTGTAGGGTGAATGTAAAATAAACTTATCAGGCATAACACCACTCCTTTCGTTGTAAATATCTAATATTATATTATACACCAAAATATTTAATAAGTAAACAATGTTTATAACAAATAATCCCCCCCTTGCCACAGCTCCGGTCAAGACGTTTGTGCAATGCTTCGCCATTATTGTGTATATTATATATTTTAAATACCTATTTTTATAGCAATTTACAATTGAAGAAAGCTACTGTTTGGTGTAAAATTAAATAATAGAAATTTGTTGCTTGTTAAGGTGGTGAGTAATTGCAAAACGATACTCTTTTTATATTTGAAAAAGGCTTTAATTACTCACAGGATGGCCCCGGTAACAGGCTTGTATACCATCTTGCAGGGTGCAATATGTTTTGCCCCTGGTGTGCAAACCCCGAAGGGCTTTCACAAAGTGAAAAAAGCACACAAATATCCGTAGAGGCTTTAGTCAAAGAGGCTGTTTCATCAAAAATGATTTTCATTGACGGTGGTGGCGTTACCTTTACAGGTGGCGAGGCAACTCTGCAAAAAGAGGCTTTACTTAATGCAGTTAAGCTACTTAAAGAAAACGGAATTTCCACCTGCATAGAAACAAACGCCTCACTCCCCGACTGCGACTCTCTTTTTGCTGAAATTGATTATATGATTGCAGACTTTAAATCTCCAAATGCAGCTTTACTAAAGTCAGTAACAGGCGCAGACCTTGAAGCAATAAAAAATAATTTACTATTCAGGGCAAAAACAGGCAAGCCATTACTTGTGAGAGTGCCGTTAATTCACTTTTTTAACTGTGGCAAAGAAAATGCACTTGCATTTGCAGAGTATTTCAGCTTTTTGCAAAAGGAAAGCAACAACCCTAACCTTTGCTTTGAAATACTTACCTACCACGAATTCGGCAAAGAAAAATACGAAAAGCTTAATTTACCCTACACGGTAACAGACGGCTTTGTAGGTAAAGAGGATATTAAAGCTCTTGCTGATGAATTAAAGAAAAGAAGCTTGAAAATTATTAACACGTAAGGTGATATTATGTATAACTTTAACCCACAAAAAACAACAGAAATGGCAAAGGAGCTCTTTAAGGAAGAAAGAGCAATAAACCACCTTGAGGGCTGGTTTATTATTAAAGAGGAGGAGCAAAAAGCAGATGAAAAGTATGCCTCTCTCCCACCTATGCTTAAGGCTGCACAAAAATTCCGTGAGGCAGTAAGGGTGCTCCCTCTTTCCATAAGTGAGCACGCTGTTTTTGCAGGCACACAGCGAGATGCCTTTGCAAGAAGCTACGCCCTTATTAACCCATCCTTCAGGGTAGAAACCTTTGCAGGCTACTGCGACCCTACTGCCGTTTACAACGATATTGACCCTACTCCCGAATTTACACAGGAGCGAATTGATGCTCTCAGGGAGCTTGATAAAAAAACTGACTACATCAAGGCACTTTCAGAGGTTTATTCCTCCTGCGAAAAGCACACAGGCGAGGTTGCATACTTTATTGAGCAGGTTACAGGCCACCTTATACCCGATATGCGCTATGCCCTTAAGCACGGCGTTAAGGCTATGCTTGATGATATAAAAGCAAAAAAAGAAAGCGCAAGCGACGAGCAAAAGCAAAACTACGAGGCAATGGAAATTGCGCTTGACTGTGTACTTATTTTAGCAAAAAGATATAAAGAAATTGCAGAGACTATGCTAAGCTCTGCACAAGGCGAAAGAAAAGAGCAGCTTAAGCTTCTTTGCGATACCTTAGGCAAGGTACCGTATAACGGAGCCGAAACTCTCTACGAGGCAATCCAGAGCTATATTCTGCTTTGGGAAACAATGTGCCTTGAGCAAGCGCCAAACCCATTTGCATTTTCTGTAGGTAATGCCGACAGAATTTTCGAGCCATACAGAGCAAGCGATAATCTCTCAAGAGAAGAAGCTGCATCACTCTTCAAGCATTTTCTTGTATTCTTTAATGTTGCCGACAGAAGCTGGGCTATTTCACAAAACCTTATTGTAAGCGGCAGAGATGTTGACGGCAACGACCTTACAAACCTTTCTACATATGCTTTACTTGATGCTTACTACGATATGAATTTACCTCAGCCGATTCTTTCCGTTAAGCTCCACAAAAACACTCCTAAAAAGCTTTATGAGGAGCTTGGCAGGTTCTTCTTTACACCCGGCTGTCTTACACCGTCATTATTCAATGATGATTCCTTATTCAAGGTACTCCCTGCATCAGGCATTGCACTTGAGGATGTGCCCGACACCTCTATTGCAGGCTGCCAGGAGCCACTTATTATGGGTAAGGATAATGCAAACACAACAAACAGCTGGTTTAACTTAGGCAAAATACTTGAGCTTACACTCAACGATGGCCTTTCACTTATTACAGGTGAAGAAATAGGCACCGTTTGTGAAAAAACAGATGCTCTTTCAGCTCTTAAAAATATAAGAGAGCGTTTTTACAAGAATGCTCAATTCTACTGCGATGCAATGGTTAAGGCTGCGAACGGAGCCTCCTGTGCTATTGCGCACCTGCCTGTACCGTTTTTAAGCACAGTTATGGGTGGCATTGAAACAGGCTACGATTTAAGAGATACAGTTCACCAAGGCACAAAATACAATGGTAGTGGCTGCCTCATTCACGGCTCAAGCGTTGTTGCAGACTCATTTATCGCAATAGATAAGCTTCTTGCAGAGCGTCCACAGGATGCACAGCTTCTCCTTGATGCACTTAAAGTGAACTTTGAAGGCTATGATGAGCTTCGTGAATTTTTACTTTCTGCACCAAAATTCGGTAATAACATTGATATTGTTGATAATGAAGCTGCAGAAATTACATCAAAAATTGCAGATATGGTACGTGCACAAAAGAATTATTTGGGCAACAATTTCCGTCCTGATTTTTCAACACCTTCAACACACCTTACATACGGCTATTGGGTTGGTGCTCTCCCTTGTGGTAGAAAGTCAAGAGATATGCTCAACTACGGTGTTGACCCACTTTACGGCGAGGCTCAAAACGGCTTAGGCTTCAGAACACTCAGCCTTATGAAGCTCCCATTCGAAAAAATGTGTGGTGGTTACGCATCTCACTTCGGCATTGACCCTAAATACTTCACCTGCCCGGATTACGAGGGTAAGGGCGTTGAATTTAAAAACAAGGTTATTAAGCCACTTTTCTTTAACGAGCTCAAAGAAGGTGTTTCACCCTTCTACCTCTATGTAAATGTTACAACTGCCGAAATACTTAAAAAGGTACTTGCAGAGCCTAAAAAATACGCTCCAAGTGGTGTTTACATTATGAGAATTCACGGTACCTTTGTAAACTTCCTTGACCTTTCACCTGCTATTCAACAGGATATTATTCGCAGACTTGACCCCGCCTCAACGGCTGTAATGTGCTAAGGTATGAATATATTAGGAATTGATATAGGTACAACTACTGTTACTGCACTTGTGCTTGATACAGATTTGGGCAAAATAGCAAACAGCTGTACCTTACAAAATGATTCGTTTATTGAAGGCTTGCCTTTCGAAAGACTTCAGGACCCTAAAAAAATAATAGATATTGTAAAAAATGCAATCAACACAGTAGCAACAGGCATTTGCGTTGATGCTATCGGTGTTACAGGCCAAATGCACGGTATATTGTACCTTGATGAAAATTACGCCCCATGCTCCCCTCTTATGATTTGGCAGGACCAAAGGGGCAACCGGCTTTTTGACAATGGCGAAACATACGCAGAGTATATTACAAGGGCTACAGAAATCAAAGCTGCTACAGGCTTCGGCTTAACAACTCATTTTTACAACATCAAAAATAATATTGTACCACAAAATGCTGTTATGCTTTGCACAATACACGATTACCTTGTTAGTGTGCTTACAGCAAAAAAGCCTGTTACCCACTCAAGCGATGCAGCAAGCCTTGGCTTTTTTGACCTTAAAAAGCTTGAATTTAATGAAAACGCACTTGCAGTAGCCGGAATAGACAAGTCATTCTTACCTGATGTAATAAAAGCTACTGCTGTTGCAGGTAAAACAAGCTGTGATTTTCTTCCTGAGGGAATCCCCGTTTGTGTTGCTATCGGTGATAACCAGGCAAGCTTTTTAGGCTCTGTTTCACAGCCTGATACATCTGTACTTGTTAATGTAGGCACAGGCAGCCAGGTTTCTTTTGTTACCAAAGCTGTAATGCCTGTTACAAATGGCGAAATTCGTCCGCTAACAGACGGCAAATATATTTATGTAGGCTCATCATTATGTGGTGGCAGAGCGTATGCGATACTTAAAAATTTCTTTTCTATGTGTGCCGATATGCTTGGTGGCACCAAAGAAAATTTATATGCTAAAATGGATGCTCTTTCCGAGGATGCATTTACGCTTACAGATGAGTTAATTGTAAACTGCGAATTTTGTGGCAACAGAGAAAACCCAGCAAAACGAGGCTCTGTTGAAAACATCGGCACAGAAAATTTTACACCACAGGCACTTATCTGTGGTGTACTTAAGGGCGTTGCAAATGAACTTAAAGATATGTATATTTCTGCAAACGGTCTTTTAAGCTTTACACCAAAGCACCTTGTTTGCTCGGGTAACGGCTTAAGAAAAAGCAAGGTTTGGAGAGATATTTTCAGTAAAGCCTTTAATATGAGCACTACGTTGCCCACACACAGTGAGGAGGCTGCCGTTGGTGCTTGTGTATTTGCAGGTGCAGCAGCAGGCTTATTTAAAAATTTAGAGGATGCTCAAAGCACCCTCTTGAGGTGATATTATGGATAAAAAATCAATAGCTTCTTTACCAATATTTTTTGAAAAAAACAGAGTGTTCCGAGTTTATCTCGGTGGTAAGCTCTTTGCAGACTTTTTCGGTGATAACAGCGAGGATTGCTTTTACCCCGAGGAATGGATTTGCTCCTCTACAAGAGCGCTTAACGAGGGTAGCACAGATATCCACGAGGGCATTTCTAAAATTGCAGGTACAGATATCTACTTTGATGAGCTTTTAAAGGACGAAAAAGACCTTATGCTCGGCAACAGAAATAGCCTTGATGTGCTTGTTAAGGGACTTGACTCTGCAATAAGGCTACCTGTACAGGCTCACCCCGACAAAGCCTTTTCGAGAGCACATTTTAACTCCGAATTCGGCAAGGCTGAATCTTGGGTTGTGCTTGCAACAAGAGAGGATGCTTGTATTTACTTTGGCTTTAAGGATGGCGTAACCGATGCAGATTTACGTGCTGCTGTAGAAGCAAGCGAAACAGATAAATCTGCTATGGAAAACCTTCTTAACAGAATACCCGTTAAACCCGGAGATGTGTATTTTATACCTGCAAAGGCCGTACACGCTATTGGCTACGGTTGCCTTATTTTAGAGGTACAGGAGCCTACAGATTTTACCATACAGCCTGAGCGCTGGTGTGGTGATTACAAGCTCTCTGACCACCAGATGTACCTTACACTTGATAAAGAAACTGCTCTTTCTGTTTTTGATTACTCATATAATTTAGAAAGAGTTGAAAGCGAGTGCAAAAAAACACCTGAAATTATTTACAGCAACAACGGATGCCGAAAGGAAAGCCTAATAAGCAATGCAGATACACCTTGCTTCAGCATTGAAAGATATGTAATTGAAAACGGTGAAACAGAGGCGCTTAATGCCCCTTGCATTTATGTTGTAACAGAGGGTAACGGCACTCTGTACTGTGGCGACTACACAAAAGAAATAAAGAAAGGCGACTATTTCTTTATGCCGCACTCCTGTTCAAATAAATTCAAGGTAAAATCAGCAGGCACAATAACAATATGCGCCTGTATACCACCAGAGGTTTAATTATGATAGAAGCATTTATTTCAGCTAAAAATAAAACTAAAGTAATATATAATGCATTTTTTGATTATATCAAAGACTTTACAGATGATGAAAAATGCGAAACTGTTGCAGCTACAGCAAATACGTTAATGTCAATTGGTGGCAACCAAAATATTTTTGCAGCAGAGCTTATACTTATACACGCAACACAGCACTATATGGCAGATGTTACAGACACTAATTACAAGGCTGCTGTTTACTATGCACTTGGCCGGCTTTATGAGCTGCACCTTGAAAGCTTTGTAAAAGCATACACCTACTACGAAAAATACACTGTTAACAACACTATTAACGACGGTAACCATTCTATTTTGCTAAGGGCTATCATTTTGCGTGATAACTTCACCTACTCCGAAGAATTAGAAAATCACTACAAAAACAGCCTTGCAGAATATGATTTAGGCTACAGAAACGACCGTATTTACGAAACTCTTGGTGAATTTATAGTTGCAAAGCACGAAAATAACACAGAGAAAGAGGAAAAGCTTAAAGCCAAGCTTAAAAATATTGTTAAAGGCGATGAGTTTTTCTTTTTAGATTTTGTTTTAACAAAGGAAAAAATTCCTGTCAGGTTAAACGTGCCTCAAAAGGTTATTGATTATATAAAAGCTTTATAATATAAAAGGCAGTAAAATCTATAAAATGTAGATTTTACTGCTTTTTATTTACATTATTTAAAACACCACTAAAAGAAACGAACCCATACCTTTGCAAGTATGAGTTCGTTTCTTTGGAAAGAGAAAATGAAATAATTTAGCAATCAAATTGTCTATGTCGTGTATATATTATATAACATAATAATGTTGCAATCTTGTCGCAAAAATATGAACAAATTGTAAACATTCTCGTTTTATGTGTTAGGGTCGTGCTTTTTTTGCTCCTCAGCTTCTTGTCTTGCTATTGATTGTTCAATATTAGCATCAATAAATTGTTTTTGTTCCTTTTTAAACTCTCGTATAAGCTTAGTAATTTCGTGTCCTACAGCGTTAACATTTTTAACCCCACGCAAGGAAATAAAGCCTGTTGGTATCTCAATACGAAGAGTGCCTGTTTTAGAAAGTCCCCAAGTCGGATTGGAAATTCTAACCTTTCGTTTAAAGGAGTATCGACTTCTTCTAATGTAAATCTCATCTAAATCCTCATCACCAAGGGCGCTGTAAACAGCTTCGAACCTCAAGGTAATAGGTTCAGAAAACTTATATTTATAAATATAAAGTCCTGCCTTGTCATATTCAATCATTACCTTTGGCGTAATTAAACGCTCTGTCCATTTTATTAAACAAAACACATTTATTATAAGAGAACCCAGGAAAACACCTCTTTCCCCGAAAAAAATAGTAAATAATGAATATAAAACCTCATCCGGATTGTAGTAGGTATTAAAACGATTTACACAGTAAAAAAGCGTAAGAACTATAAAAAACGGTGCAACATATAAAAAGCCATCAGCTCGTTTGGCAAGAACCTTCATAGCAAGCTCCTTTTAATATTTTAATTATTGAAATTTTATCAAAAATTCTTTTTGAAATCAATAGTATATGATGACATTTGTTTGCAATTATGGTATTATATATATACATTTTTATTAAAGGAAGATTATATGGATATTTTAAAAACACTACAAGCTGAATTTTCCATAAGTGAGCTACACATTAAAAATATTGTAGCACTTATTGACGATGGCAATACAATCCCCTTTATTGCCCGATACAGAAAGGAAATGACAGGCTCCTGCGATGACCAAAAGCTACGTGAAATTAACGACAGGTTAACATATTTACGTAACCTTGAAAAGCGCAAGGAAGAGGTGCTTTCAAGCATTGAAGAGCAAGGTAAGCTAACTGAAGAAATCAGCAAGGCTGTTGCAGATGCCGTTACACTTGCAGAGGTTGAGGATATTTACAGACCTTACAAGCAAAAGCGTAAAACACGTGCTTCTGTTGCTAAAGAAAAAGGACTTGAGCCTTTGGCTGATTTGCTGTTTTCTTTCACTCTCAAGGGCGTTGATTTATTAGAAATTGCTTCAGAATACGTTGACCCCGAAAAGGGCGTAGAAAGTGCCGAGGAGGCATTACAGGGAGCTTCTGATATTATTGCAGAAGCAATATCAGACTCTGCAGATGCAAGAAAAGCACTTAAAGAGCTTATTAATAAAATCGGCTGTGTACGCTCTGTTGCAAAAACTGAAGATGACAGCGTATATGCTACCTATTACGATTACCAAGAGCCTGTAGCTAAAATCCCATCTCATAGAATTCTTGCAATAAACAGAGGTGAAAACGAAGATATTTTAAAGGTTACTATTGAAATTGATGATGATGCCGCAATAGATATCCTTTTTAAATTTTTCATTAAAGAAGGCAGCTCATCAACAGAGTTTTGCAAGGAATCTGCAAAGGATAGCTATTCAAGACTTATATTCCCATCTTTAGAAAGAGAAATAAGAAACCAGCTTACAGAAAAGGCAAATGAACAAGCAATTAAAATGTTTGGCTCAAACCTTAAGCCACTTCTTATGCAACCACCTATTAAGAATAAAACCGTACTTGCAGTTGACCCTGCATACAGAACAGGCTGTAAGTTAGCTGTTGTTGACGGAAACAGCAAGGTGCTTTACACAGGTGTTATATACCCTACCCCACCACAGTCTAAAATTGCCGAATCCGAAAAAACCGTATTAGGTCTTATAGATAAATTTAAAATCGACTGTATCTCAATAGGTAATGGTACCGCAAGTAAGGAAAGTGAGATTTTTATTGCAGATACTATAAAAAAGACCACTCGCCCTGTTTCATATATGGTTGTTAACGAAGCCGGTGCATCAGTTTACTCTGCCTCTAAATTAGGTGCTGAAGAATTCCCTGATTTCGATGTTTCCGTTCGTTCTGCAGTTTCAATTGCAAGACGTTTACAGGACCCTCTTTCAGAGCTTGTTAAAATAGAGCCGAGAAGTATCGGTGTTGGCCAATACCAGCACGATGTACCACCTGCACAGCTTAATGAATCACTTACCGGCGTTGTTGAGGATTGTGTTAACTCAGTTGGTGTTGATATTAATACTGCCTCCATTTCCTTACTAAAATACATTTCCGGTATTACCTCTGCTATTGCCAAAAACATAGTTGCCTACAGAGAGGAAAACGGTGCCTTTGCATCTCGTACAGACCTTAAAAAGGTTAAGGGCTTAGGGCCTAAGGCATTCCAACAATGTGCAGGCTTTTTAAGAATATCAAACGGCAAGGTGCCACTTGACAACACAGGCGTACACCCCGAAAGCTACGATGCAGCTAAAAAGCTTTTAGAATTATTCGGTTACTCTCAAAACGATGTTGCCCAAAAAGGCGCTGTAGGTATAGGTGCAAAAACAAAGGAATACAGCATGCAAAAGGCTGCTGAGCTTTGTGGTGTAGGTACACTTACACTTACAGATATTATTGGTGAGCTTGAAAAGCCCGGCAGAGATATCCGTGATGATTTACCAAAGCCTATGCTTCGCTCTGATATTATGAATATAGAGGATTTACGCGAAGGTATGGAGCTTACCGGCACCGTAAGAAATGTTATCGACTTTGGTGTATTTGTTGATATTGCTGTTCACCAGGATGGACTTGTTCACATTTCTCAAATTTGCGACAAATTTATAAAGCACCCTTCCGAGGTGCTTAAGGTTGGCGATATTGTAAAGGTAAAGGTTCTTTCTGTTGACACAAAGAAAAACAGAATTTCTCTTACAATGAAGGGTTTATAATATCTAACTTTACAAAACCATTTTCTTATGCTATACTATTAAATTAGTTGTGATACACTATCACATTATTAAATTATCTGTGAGGTATTTTTAATGCTTGAAAAAAATTATGCTCTTAACCTTATTATGAAGGGTATAGAGGGAACAGTAAAAAAAGCTGGTCTTGAGGTAGAATACCCCGAAGGTGTAAGACCACCTGAATTACCAATTACCGTTAAAGGCAACAAAACAATAATTATGTACCGTGGCGAAAACGGTCGTATAAGAATTATTAATGAGGGCGAACAGCTTGCTTTACACATTGCAACTGCCAACCAAAGCGATGCTCCTGATGATGATATGCCAAGAGTATCACTTAGCCTTCTCGATTTAGAAACCTTTGACGAAAGAGACCTTAAATACATTTTTGAGGAATATATCGAAACAATTGAAAAAAGCTTCAATTTCAAAACAACAGCTACAGGCAAAAAGCTTCCTACCCCGGTTTCAAGAACACAGGCAAAAAGTGGTGCTGTTGCTTATGATGCTAACACCCTTGGAGACAGATTCACAAAGCTTTACCCTCAGCTTCGTGATGAATACAAGAGAAACGTCGAAATGTATGATGAATTTTTAGCTGAAGACTTTTTTGTCAACCACGGTAATGAAATTTTCATTTCAATCGTTCGTGAAAATGATAAAACAAAAATGCGTCAGCTTTTTAAGCTTCTTAACGATATTTACGAGGATGGCACAAACGACACGCAAAGTCTTGTTGCAGTTACAATTATCGGTGCATCAATATCCGATAATCCTGAGCTCCTCAAGAACTGTGAAGAATACTTCAGTGAAACTATGAGAGAGCCTGTAACAGAGATTATAGCGTACCTTTCAAAGAGCAAGGGTGCAAAGCTCAGATTAGCAAACCCACCTATATACAAGCCACAAAAGCAAAAGAAAAAGGGTATGTTTGCATCTATGCTTGGTATGTAATTAAACAATTACTAAGCGAGCCTGTTAGTCAATGAACTAATAGGCTCATTTTTTGTATACCAATATTATTGATGTGTTGTTGTATTATCAAATTCGTTTAAAAGATTTATTCTACAAAAAGCTATAAAATAAGCTCCCACAGATTTTCTGTGGGAGCTTTATTAGCTATTAAGAAACTTGCGATTTCTTTAAATAATTTCTTTTTTCTTTCTAGTAAGTACGAATGCTGCGCTTGAAAGTACACAAACTGTTGCTGCAAGAGCTACACCAACATCACCTGTCTGTTCGGAGCCTGAGCCTGAACCCTTTGCTGTAGTAGCTGTATTGCCACCTGCTGCTGTTGTGTCTTCTGTATCGTCGCCACCTTTATCAAAGAGACCTGATATGAACTCGATAATCTTGTTAAGAAGGTCTTCAAAAGAACCGAAATCGAGGCCAAGGCTCTTAAGGATGCCGAGGAATCCGTTTGATACATCAACATTACCGTCAACAAGCTGTTCGATAATATCTGTTATTTCTGCATTACCTAATGTGTTTGCGATAGCATCTGCAAAGTCTGCAAATGTTACGCCGTTGCCATTAAGCATATCTCTGATAAGCTGAAGAAGCTCGTTAACCTTTTCGGTTTCACCTGCTTCGCCATCCTCAACCGGTGCCATTGTTGCCGGTGGAGTGTTCTCAGGAAGGTTGAAGTTTACAACTGTCTGAGCGTTAATCTGAGTAACTGTTATATCGTTATCGTTGTTGCCGTCATCTGTACGGAACTCGTCGACATAAAGCTTTAAAGCTGTTTGTGCCTTAGTTGTATCAATAACATTGAATGTTACATACATAAGGTCGTTTGCCTGATTCTTTGAAACACCATCGCCTGATGGGATCCAAGCTAAAGCATATTCGTTAGTGGAACCTGACTTAAGTCCGGAAACGAGAAGACCACTAAAGTTAGGAATCTCGTTTTTGTTTGAATCTACACTGCCTGCAAGACCTGCCTTGGCAACTGCAAGAACAGCAGGGTCAAATTCAAAGTAGAGGTTTACACCAACAAGCTTCTTAAGATTTCTCGGTGCTGTGATAACAACTGTGAATGTAGTTGTTGTAACAGCTGCTGCTTGAGAAGCTGTGCTTGAATAATTGCCCTCAATTACCTTTAAGGAAAGCTGAGGAGCGCTTGCCGCAGAGCCTATCGGAGCAAGAGAAATGCAGATAAGCAAGACGGAAAGAAAAATCGCAAGTACTTTCTTCATAATATCTTCCTTTTGCTGTGAATTTGGGAAATCCCATTAACACATATGGGCATAGATATACCCACACTTATAATTTATGAATATTATATTACAATCAAACTTGAATGTCAACAGATAATTTGTTTTTATTTTAAGAAAACAGCATATTTTTTATTTCCAATGTAACGCCAAAACCCTTGATTTTACAAGCATTTCGGCATTGTTCGGCAATTTAAACAAAATAAACCCGTTATTTTGTACATCTTATTTTCTTAAAACTACAATTCAAGTATCTGTTCAAGGGTTAATTTCTCTAAATTCTTACCCTTGTATGCCTTTAAAGAGCCTAACAACCTTGATTTTAATTCTTTTTTCTGTTCAAAGGTTGTGTTTTCGCTTAAATTCTGCTTAAGAGGTTCATAAAACACACCCAATGAACAGCTTTTTGCAAGGCTTACAGGCATCATTTTAACTACCCTGCCGTTAACTGAGCGTTTTGTAAACTTGCACCTCTGCTCGCAAAGCTCACAGATATAAGGCTCATCAACAAATGGCAACGGTGGGTTTTTAACAGCAGGAACCTTTGATGTAAGCGCACCCGTCGGGCATACGTTCACGCAAGCACCACAGGAAACGCACTTGCTTTCCGATAAAGGCAGATTAAATGCACTTTGTGGCAACGTACCAAATCCCCTTCCGAAAAGACCGAGATTTTCTGTTGCAGAAATTTCCTTACAGGCTCTTACACACTGACCACACAAAATACACTTTGAGTTATCCCTTACTATAAACGGATGACTTTTATCACGTGGGTATTGACGCTGTTTGCCAAAAAGCTTACCGTCAAACGCACCGTAAGCTCTTGCTAAAGGCAACAGCTCACAGCTGTACACGCTGGCACAGCCACACTCAAGGCACCTTGATGCCTCCTTAACTGCATCTTCCTTTGAAAGTGTAAAGGCTGCTTCTGTAAAGTTATTTTTACGCTCCTTAGCAGGCTGAAGCTTAACCTCACACCTTTCAACAACAGGTGTTCCCTCGAGCACCGATGCATCAAAAGATTTATTTACAGAATATTGTGGCAGCTCAGGCTTATACTCTTCACCGTTGAGATAACTGTTTATGGCATACGCAGCATATTTACCACCTGCTATAGCACGTATAGCAATATCGGGTCCTTTATTTACTGCATCACCTGCTGCAAAAACACCCTCAACAGATGTCATATATGTTTTTTCATCTACTGCAACAGTAGATTTTTTTGTAAGCTGAAGTGCTTCAAGTCCTTGTGGCACAACTCTTTGACCAATTGCTGAAATCACCGTACTGCAAGGTAATATCTCTGTACTGCCTTCAACAGGTACGGGACTTCTTCTTCCCGAAGCATCAGGCTCACCCAACTGCATATTTTGAAGCTTTATACCACTAACTCTGCCATTTTCCGTAATTATTTCAGCAGGTGAGGCAAGGAATTTAAACTCTACACCCTCATCACGGGCATCTCTAATTTCTTCAACCTCTGCAGGCATTTCTTTTTCTGTTCTTCTGTATATAAGTGTTACATTTTCAGCACCAAGCCTTACTGCAGTGCGCACAGCATCTATGGCTGTGTTACCTCCACCTACAACACAAACGTTATTACCTAAATCAACCTTTTCACCACACGCAACGCTGTAGAGCATATCTATGCCACCTACAACACCTTGTGCAGTATCACCCACACAACCGAGACTTGAAGATGACCAAGCACCAACACCAATAAAAACAGCATCATTTTCTGCTTTTAAGGTTTCTACCGTATAATCCACACCAAGCTTTTTATTATAAACAAACTCAACGCCCATTTTTTCGATACACTTAATTTCATCATCAAGTATATCCTTAGGCAATCTGTATGCAGGTATGCCGTAGCGAAGCATACCACCTGCCTTTGACTGAGCCTCAAAAACGGTAACCTTATAGCCTTCAAGTGCAAGGAAATACGCACAGGAAAGACCTGCAGGACCTGCACCTACAACAGCCACACTTTTGCCGTTCAAAGCCTTACATTCGGGTACACAATCGGTATAAGAATCTGCTGCAAAGCGCTTAAGAGCACATATCGAAACAGGCTCATCAACAAATTTTCTGCGACACTTTTCTTCACAAGGGTGAGGACATACTCTGCCAATTGCAGAAGGCAACGGATTATCCTTTTTTATAAGCTCAAGGGCTTCTTTTTCGTAGCCGTTTGCAATAAGACCAACATAACCCTGAATATCCTGGTGTGTAGGGCAGGCCATAAAGCACGGTGCTTTACAATCGCCACTATGGTCAGACATAATAAGCGAAAGCGTATCACGTCTACTCTGCTCTATTTCGGGAGTAGAGGTTACAACCTTCATACCCTCGCTTACGGCTGTTGAGCAGGCACGCAAGGGCTTTTTAATACCCTCAACCATTACAAGGCAAAGGCCACACCCACCATAGCTTTCAAGCTCACTATTGTGGCACAAATGTGGTAAATAAATACCATTTTCTAAAATATTATCAAGAAGGGTTCTATTTGTATCAGCATTACATTCCTTGCCGTCTACATATATTTTAACAATTGCCATTACATACCCTCCCCACTTAATTTTTCAATAGCGCCGAATCTGCACGCCTCAACGCACTGTGAGCATTTGATACACTTTTCGCTATCAATACTAAAGGCAGATTTAAGCTCCCCTGTTATAGCGCCAACAGGGCATTTTCTGCTGCAAAGGGAACACCCCTTACACCTTGACTCATCTATTTTGATGCTAATAAGTGCAGTACACTTTTTAGCAGGACATTTTTTCTCATTTATATGAGCTTCATACTCACCTCTGAAGTATTTAACAGTAGTAAGCACAGGGTTTGGCGCAGAGTTACCTAAACCACAAAGCGCACCTGTTTTAATACTTTCACCAAGCCGGCAAAGAGCTTCAATATCCCCTTCTTCGCCTTCACCGTTGCAAATTCTTTTAAGAATTTCGAGCATACGTGTAGTACCGATTCTGCAAGGTACACATTTACCACAGCTTTCCTTGCTTGTAAAATCCATAAAGAATTTTGCCATACCAACCATACAGGTATCTTCATCTATTACAATCATACCACCTGAGCCCATAATAGCGCCTGTACGTGCAATATTTTCGTAATCTATCTGAGTATCAAGCATATCCTTGGGAATACATCCACCTGAAGGACCACCCATCTGAACTGCTTTTATACCTTTATCATCCTTTATGCCACCACAAATACCGAACACAATATCGTTTATAGTAAGTCCCATAGGCACCTCTACAAGACCACCTCGCTTAACCTTACCTGCAAGGGCAAAAACCTTTGTACCCTTACTTCCCTCTGTACCCATTCGGGCAAAGGCAGAGCCACCGTTTTGAATAATCCAAGGAACATTTGCAAAGGTTTCTACATTGTTAATGTTGGTTGGTTTACCTCTAAAGCCCCTTTGTGCAGGGAATGGTGGTTTTGTAACAGGCATTCCTCTGTTACCACCAAGAGAGGCAAGAAGTGCTGTTTCTTCACCACAAACAAAGGCACCTGCACCCATCATAATTTTGAAATCAAAGGAAAAGCCACTACCAAATATATTTTCACCGAGAACACCACGCTGACGCATCTCTTCAATTGCAATATTAAGACGCCTTACAGCCAACGGATACTCGGCACGTACATAAATTATACCTGTGTGTGCACCAACTGCCACACCAGCAATCATCATACCCTCAAGAACTCTGTGTGGGTCACCCTCAAGCACGGCTCTATCCATAAAAGCACCCGGGTCTCCTTCATCGGCATTACAAACAATGTACTTTTCATCACCCTGAGAGCTTCTTGCAGACTGCCATTTAATATAAGTTGGGAAGCCTGCACCACCACGACCGCGAAGGCCTGACAGCTTTATTTGCTCAATAACACTCTCGGCGCCTATTTCGAGCGCTGTTTTAAGCGCTGAATAGCCACCGTTAGCTATATATGAATCTATACTTTCAGGGTCAATTTTACCACAGCCTGAAAGCACTATTCTTTTTTGCCCTGTAAGGAAATTTAATTCATCCTCGGTAAGTCTGTTTTCTTCGGGTAAAACGCCGTCAGCTACAGCTTGGGCAAGGGCGATTGCGCTGTTTTTATCTAACCTGCCGTAAAGCACAGACTCACCCGAATCTGTAACAACATCAACAATAGGCTCAGCAAAGCAAAGTCCGTTACAGCCTACCTTTTCTACCTTATGGGCAGTTCCCTCAAGCACACTGTTAAGACCTTCAAGCACATCCTTTGCGCCCGAGGCAATACCACAGGAGCCGTATCCTAAAAGAAGCTTCATTTTGACGCCTCCTCTCGAAGTGCAGAAATAATATTTTGCACCTTTTCAGGTGTTAATTTTCCATACGCCGTATCATTTATCATCATAGCAGGGGCAATACTGCAGCAACCCAAGCAAGCAACCTCTTCCAACGAGAAAAGTCCGTCGTCTGTTACATCGCCTACCTCAATACCAAGTATTCTTTTTACTGTATCTGCTATTCTTTCTGCGTTATTTACGTGGCAGGCTGTGCCCATACAGACCATTATTCTATACTTACCCACAGGCTTAAGGCGAAAGCCTGCATAAAACGAGGCAACACCCATTATTCTTGATGAAGGTATACCTGTAAGCTCTGTAATAATACTAACAGCAGGCTGAGAAATATAGCCTTCAAGAGCTTGTACATCCTGCAAAACAGCTATAAGACTCTCTTCCGGGTTTGGGTACTTGCCCACAATTTGAGAGATTTGATTTTTTAAAGCAGCCGACATAGAGGTTCCTTCTTTCGAAACTAATATAAAAACACATAGTATATTTTACATCAACACCAAAATCGTTGCAATAGTGATTTGTGCTAAATATAGTGATATATTTTACCATTATGCTATTTACTTTTTTAACTATTGGATATAAAATAAACTCGGTGATTATATGAAATGCTATGACTACTACTTATTTGACTTTGACGGTACACTTTGCGATACAACAGAGGGTATTTTTAATTCTATAATTTACTCTCTGCAATGCTTCGGTATTACAGAAACCGACAAAAAGAAGCTGGAGTTTTTTGTTGGTCCACCATTGTTTGAATCTTACAAAACCGTTTACGGTGCAAGTGATGAGGATGCAAAGTGGCTTATAGAAAAATACAGAGAGCGCTACAGAGAAAAGGCTGCAGAGGAATCGTGCATATATGATGGAATAAAAGAGATGCTCAAAAGGCTTAAAGCAGACGGCAAAGGGGTTGCCATTGCATCATCAAAGCCTAAGTTTTTTGTAGATGAAATTTGCAAATACCATAACATTTACGAGTATTTTGATTTTATTTCTGCAGAGGATTTTAAAAACAACCATTCAAGCAAAGAAGCTCTTATTAACGCTTGCCTTGACTTTTTCGGTAACCCCTCTAAAGAGAAAGTAATTATGGTTGGCGACCGTTTTTATGATATAGACGGCGCAAAAGCAGTAGGTGTTGACAGTGCAGGTGCAGTTTACGGCTTTGGCACAAAGGAAGAGCTTACCAAAGCAGGTGCAACCTACATATTAAATGCACCATCTGATTTGTATTAATTTTTATTCCATAAAAAAACTGTGAACAAATTTGTTCACAGTTTTTTGTTTAATAGCATCTGCCACAAGGGGTATAGCCTAAGCTTTCTGCCTCTTGCAAAGTAACCTTTGTAGGATTTTTCATACTGCTGCAGGTAGATTTATTATGGTACCTTGAGCCTGAATTAGGAATCCAGACCATTACGTTATTTTGACTTGCAGTCTGCTTTGTTGTTTCTTGCTTTTGTGTAGTAGATTGATAAGTAGTTTTTTCTTCTTTTTCTGTAGTAGCAACAAAGCCGTTATTTAACTCACTTGAACCTGTTGCATAATCTATAGATATACCGGGTTGACTGTTGTAGCAAAAAACGTTAAAAAGAATACCGTCTCCCTCATCCTCAACAGAGTAGCCTTCTATTTGAACACCTCGGCACACAAGCTCTGTACCCTTAAATATTGGTGTTACCCTGTACAAAACGTGGTTACCCGTTTCTTTTATATAGTCGGCAACCATATTTTCAAAGGGTAGCATACCCTCTACATTCATATACCTTGTACCTGTAATAAGGTTTTGCGTATTAGCGTTTTCGCCCGAAAGCTGAAAGCCTATAAGGTGGCAACGGTTATAAAGATACCTGCCGTCTACTATATCGTATTTTACTGTGTGCCAGCCACTTGGCTTAACAGAGCCTATAGCACCTCTATCCTCCGTAGGCATCGTTTCTAAACCTAAGCAAGCAAAGGCAGCTCCACACCTGCCCATGCTGTCAAGAGGTGTATATTTTTCAAAGTATTCAGCTGTTCTGTCGCTTTCGGAAAGCCCCGGAATATTACCATTAACAGTAACGTACGGCTTACCTGAAAAGGCAGGTATCTTATTAAGATTAACCCTATAGCTACCTTTATTTTGCTGTGAAGCAGTAGTTTTCGGTACAGTTGTTTTCTCTGCCTTTTTGACGGTACTTTCTTCAAAAGAGCTTTCTGATCCTGTTTCATACCAAATATCAGATGAAACGGTGCTATTTGTATCTGTATACTGTTCTTTATTTTCCCGGGTAGTGTAATCCTCAGCATTCTCGCTAAAGCACCCCGTAAAAAGGACTGCTACAAGCAAAAGTGATATAAAAGCTACAGATATTCTATTTTTACTCACACAATCACCTACTGTAAATTATCTTTGTTATTTTCTCGTGGGAGCTTCCTTGAAGCTCTGCTTGCTCAGCTACATTAAATGCAGAAAAATCTATTTCACAGTAGAAATCTGCAGGATAAACCCTGTTCCACTTATAAACAGCTATTTCTTTAATTTGAGCTTCATAGGGCTTAATATCAATATCCTCAATAAAATACACGTTATTTTCTGACAACGAGGAGCACACCGTAGTTTTATCATTAAATGAAGCAAAAAGCTTTTGTGAAAATGGGAAAATATTAAGTGGTGCACCAGCTAAATCCTTAAAAATATCTTCAAGTACAATACTATCACGGCTTTGGCGCCTGTTATTAAAAAGCATACCGTTGTTATCATCAAGGCATATAATTATTTTCATTTTAATCACCTTTTTGATTATATCATACTACAAAGGTAAATGAAATATATTTGCAACTAAATTATTTTGGTATATACAACCTAATTTCGCTTATAATAATCTCAAAAGAAAAAAAGAAGGGTAATTATGCCTGTAAAAATAGGAGCAAATACAATTCAATTAAATAATACACCTACCATTATCGGCTATGCTGCTTGTGTAGGTAAAAAAGAGGGCGAAGGCCCCCTATGCAATTATTTTGATAAAATATTTACAGATGAATTTTGTGGTGAAAAAAGCTTTGAAAAAGCTGAAACACATTTACAAAAGGCTGCAATTCAAACAGCAATAAAGAAGGCAAAGCTGAAAAAAAGCAATATTGAAATTGCATTTGGTGGCGACCTTTTAAACCAATGCATTGCATCCTCCTTTGGTATGCGTGATTTAGGCATTTGCTATGCAGGGCTTTATGGCGCTTGCTCAACTATGGCACTCTCTTTAGCGCTTGCAGGAGTTTTTGTTGATTCAGGTGCTGTTTCTACAGCACTTGCCGTTACCTCATCCCACTTTTGCTCTGCCGAAAGACAATACAGAATGCCACTCGAATACGGAGGTCAACGCTCGCCTGCAGCACAATGGACCGTTACAGGCTCGGGAGCAGCAGTTATTTCACCAAAGCAAACGGATGCACCATACATTGACAAGGTTATTTTTGGAGCTATAAGGGATTTAGGAATAACAGATTCTAACAATATGGGCGCTGCAATGGCTCCTGCAGCAGCACAAACTATTGCAAAATTTTTAAGAGATACACAAACCATACCCTCCGACTATGATATGATATTAACCGGTGATTTAGGCAAAACCGGTAGTGAGCTTTTAATTGAACTACTCAAGAACGAGCATTCCTTAAATATAGAAAAGGTACACAGAGATTGCGGCACTATGATTTATGAGCTAAACAGCCAGGATGTTCATTCAGGTGGCTCGGGCTGTGGGTGTAGTGCAACTGTTGTTTGCTCTTATATATTAGATAAGCTAAAAAACAAAGAGCTTAAAAATGTTTTATTTGTAGGCACAGGGGCACTCCTTTCACCTACATCATCAATGCAAAAGGAATCAATACCGGGTATTGCACACGGAGTATTGTTAAAATCGTAAGAAAGAGAAGGAAATACTATGGAACAAGGCACAAAAGCACTTATGAATTTATCAAGTATGGCAAAAACTTATATGAGAATATCTACAATAAAAACTGCATTAACGGTTTTTCTCGTAGGCTACACAGTTTACAAAGCAATTGATACATTCAAAAAAACAAGCATCGACTAACTCCGTTAGTCGATGCTTTCAGCTTTAAAACTTATTCACCTGCAAGCCTTAAAAGAAGCTCTGCAAATAAGCTGTTTGCCCAAGCAAACCAAGGTCTTGTGAAGTCCTCTGCATCATCCTTGTTAAAAGATTCGTGCATAAGGTATGTACCTGCATGTGTTGAGGCTATCATATTAAGGCAGCTTCTTATTTCCTCATAATCATCACTTGTAAGAGCCTGCATAGCAAGGGCTATATGCCAAATTTTATCGTAGCCTGTGTGTGGGCTACCTACACCCTTTGCCACTACTCCTTCAAAATACCAAGGATTATCGTGAGAGAGAATAAATCTTCTTGTATTTTTATAAAGCTCATCGTTTTTATCGCAATAGCCGATATACGGGGCTGAAAGAAGGCTTGGTGAGTTAGCATCATCCATAAACAGCATATTGCCTAACCCGTCTACCTCATATGCATATATTTTGCCAAATTTAGGATGCTCGTACACAGCGTGCTCTTTTATACCCTCATCTATATCAAATGCAAGGGAGCGACATTCGCTTTCAAGCTTATTATCGTTATACCCCACGCTAACAAGCTCTGCTGCCTTCTTCAAAGCACACACAGCCATCATATTAGATGGTACAAGGTAGTTGTACAAGCATCTGTCATCTGAAGGACGGAAGCCTGACCATGTCATACCTGTATATGCAACAGGGTTACCCTTGCCCTCACAAGGCATAGTATCCGTAACAGGCGCATTTGGCCTGTGGAAATAATAGGATGATTTCTCTGCGTGGTTTTGCTCTTTTTTGAATACCTCTACAATGTTTTGAATCATTTTGTAGAATGCTTCTGTAAATATACTTTCATCGAGAGTACAAGTATAGTAGCTGTGAGCAAGGTAAATAGAAGCACACAAGGAATCCACCTCGTACTTTCTTTCCCATATAAGCTCGTGGTGAAAATCAGTTTCATCGGTAGTCCAGCAGCTTTTGGCTACTGCATTAAAAGCATTTGAATACGGGTCAAGGCACACAAACTGAGCATGCCTTTCAATAACGCTTTTTATAATCTCTTTAAGCTGCTCATCCTCATTAGCATAGCGTATATAGTGTGTAAGCTGTGCAGCACTGTCACGAAGCCACATTGCAGGAATATCGCCTGTAATAACAAAGTAGCCACCATCACTAAGCTTTGTAACGGTTGTTTCTATGGTATTGAGAAAGCAGCCCTTGAAAAACGGAGCAAGCTCAGGGTAAGCACCCTGAAGCTTAAGGGTAATTTCATCTGCCTTCTCTAAAAGTATTTTAGGTATATCCATACATTTCTCCTTGATAACCCTATAAAACGGGAGTTTAATTGAGTATAGCACGGCGCACCAATCAAAACAATAGACATTTTGTAAGTTTTTTCGTATTTAAATTTGTTGATACCTCCAAAAAATATTTTTTCTTTTTGTTAATATTTTCACAAGGATTATTGATTTCAACAGAAATATGGTGTATAATAAATTGAAAATTAAACCAAAGGAGGTTTTTACGATGGCAAATCGTATAGTATTAAACACAATTTCATACCATGGCAAGGGCGCTATTGAGAATATCGTAGCAGAGCTTGAAAGCAGAGGCTTTAAAAAGGCTTTTGTTTGCTCTGACCCGGACCTTATTAAGTTCGGTGTAACTGCAAAGGTTACAGATTTACTCGATAAAGCATCCTTCCCATATGCTGTTTTCAGCGAAATCAAGGCAAACCCAACAATCGAAAACGTACTTGCAGGCGTTGATGCATTCAAGGCAAGTGGCGCAGACTGCATTATAGCAATCGGTGGTGGCTCTGCAATGGATACAGCAAAGGCTGTTGGTATCATTATTGAAAACCCGGAATTTGCTGATGTCAGAAGTCTTGAGGGCGTTGCCCCTACAAAAAACCACGCAGTATTTACAATTGCTGTACCAACAACAGCAGGTACTGCTGCAGAGGTTACAATTAACTATGTTATTACAGATGTTGAAAAGAAGCGTAAATTCGTTTGTGTAGACGTTCACGACATTCCTGAGGTTGCAGTTGTTGACCCTGATATGATGTCAACAATGCCTAAAGGCCTTACAGCATCTACAGGTATGGATGCCCTCACCCACGCTATTGAAGGCTACATCACTAAAGGCGCTTGGGAAATGACAGATATGTTCCACCTTAAGGCTATTGAGCTTATTGCAAAGCACCTTCCCGGCGCTTGTGAGAACACACCTGAAGGCAGAGAAGGTATGGCACTTGCACAGTACATTGCAGGTCAAGGCTTCTCAAACGTAGGTCTTGGTATTGTTCACAGTATGGCACACGGCCTCGGTGCTCTTTACGATACACCTCACGGCGTAGCAAACGCTATTCTCCTTCCGTCAATTATGGAATACAATGCACCTTGCACAGGCGACAAATACCGTGATATTGCTAAAGCAATGGGTGTTGAAGGCACAGCAGATATGTCAATTGAAGATGCAAGAAAAGCTGCTGTTAACGCAGTTGTTGAGCTTAACAAAAAGGTTGGTATACCTGCAGACCTTAAGGGAATCCTTAAGGAAGAGGATATTCAGTTCCTTTCAGAAAGCGCATTTGCAGATGCTTGCCGTCCCGGTAACCCAAGAGATACAAGCGTTGAAGAAATTGCAGAGCTTTACAAAGCCCTCCTTTAATATCTTACAAGATTCAAAGGGGCTGTAAAAAAACGCAAGTTTTTTTACAGCCCCTTTTTTCATTTACAGCTTCTTACAGCTTCTTTTATTTTGTATAATAGTTGCTATTTTACAAGCCCTTGCATACGCTTCAGAAAGATATTCCTCAAGAGGTACATTGCTGTATTTATCATTTTCGTGCCTGTTAGGCTTTGATTTATTGTTAAGCTCAAAGGTAAGAATATCCTCATAGCCACAATCAACTATTCTTTGGCATAGGTCATCCCAATCTGCAATACCGTCAAAGGGCAACAGATGTAAATCATCGTGCCAAAAAATTCTGCCGTTATAATCTTTAATTCCAAGGTTATCATTAAGGTGGGTAGCAATAAGCTTATGGCCGTATTGCGCCAAAAGGTTTTCGGAAAAATTATAGCACATTTCGTGGCCACTATCCCAACAAAAGCCTACACAAGCTTTGTTGCCGTATTTGTCAAGCAAAGCCTTTAAAAGCTCAACGCCTTCGGTATTTTCGAAGGCTATTTTTACGCCCAACTGTTCTGCATAAGCTATAACCTTACCATAATTTTCAAGACCTGTCTCGGTAGGTGCATACTCTTTATCAAAGCCAACATACACGTGGCAAACCATAATAGGTACGCCGTGTTTTTTGCAAAGGTCAAGGCAATGCTTCAGTATTTCAATACCCTCCTGAGCATCCTCCTGCTCGGATTCATCCCACATATCAGCACACATTCCCCAGGGAGCGTGTATAGATTGAAAAATCATACCCTCCTCTTCAGCAACACGGGCGCACTCCTCAATCACCTCATCCATTAAAGGTCCCCACAAAACATTGAAGCCTTCAAAGCCAATTTTTTTAAAAAGACGAACCTGCTCTGCTTCCGGTATACCGTATGCCCCGTTTGTTGAAAGACAAAGCTTTTGCTTATACATAAAATCACCTTTTATTTTTTATAGATATCAATAGCCTTAAAATTCACAGTATCTCTCGCAGAAAGAATTTGAATTTCCAAAGCATCCGTTTGGGCATCTACAGGACAGATTTTTCTATTACCCACAGTATAGCCGTTAAAAATCACATCTGAGGTTGAGCCGTTAAAGGCTTTTTCTTCATCAGTAAGAGCAAGAATACGAAAGCTCTCTATTCGTTGACCCTTTGCCATATCCTCTTTAAGCTCCACAAATGATATTTTTTCTTTTTGTGAAAGCTTAATTCTTATACGCCTTTGAGTTTGAGAGTCAACAGGTATTTCCTCCACAGTATATGAAATTCTTTTGTTTTCACCAAAGCACTCGTTTATTTTATCGCCTAATTCCTTAAGCCTTGCAACATCCTCGTGGTTGAATTTTCCGTTTGGCATTGGTGGAATATTAAGGTTAAAGGATGTATTGTTTCCACAGGAATTAATATATGTATTAAAAAGCCTTTCCAGTGAATGCGGCTTTTCGTTTTCGTGATAAAACCAACCCGGCCTAATAGACATATCAATTTCAGCACCACAAAAGCAAAGACCATCTGCATACTGAATAACGCTTAAATCCCCTACGCACTCTGCAGGATTATAAAGGTATTTCAGTGAGCCCTCAACAGCCTTACCTTGTGTCTGCTTTTCTGCTCTGAAGCACAAATCGTGTGGCACAACTGCCCATTCAGCACGGCGTGCCGTACCTGCCTCGTTACCACACCAACGCACATCGGGACCAAAATCGTTAAATATAACTGCATCAGGCTGAAGCTCTCTTATTACTTTTATATATCTCTCGAAATCATATTCCTGCTTTTTACCGTTTGGACCCTCACCACAAGCACCGTCAAACCAAACCATAAAAATATCACCGTAATTTGAAAGAAGCTCTGTAAGCTGAGCGCAGTAAAAATCATTATATTCGGGTGTGCCGTAGAATTTACTGTTTCTGTCCCAAGGGGAAAGATACACGCCAAACTTTATACCACCACGCTTGCAGGCCTCAGCACATTCACGCACCACATCACCTTTACCGTCTTTCCAAGGGCTGTTTTTAACGCTATGCTCTGTAGTATTTGTTTGCCACAGGCAAAAACCGTCGTGGTGCTTTGCTGTAAGCACAAGGCCCTTCATACCTGCAGCTTTAACAGCCCTTACCCATTGGTCGCAATCAAGCTCTGTAGGATTGAATATTTTTTCATCCTCATCACCTAAGCCCCACTCAAGGTCTGTATATGTATTAACAGTAAAATGCACAAAAGCATAAAACTGCATATCAAACCAATTAAGCTGACGTCTGCTTGGCACAACATTCGCTGCTGATTTTATAAATTCAGTGTATTCCATATTAAACTCCAAAAAGCTTTTTCTTAATTTTAACACCTATTTGAACCAAAAGCAATAATTTAAAAGCCGTTGACAGCTTATTCTGCTGTCAACGGCTTATTAATAGTTATTAAAGCTTGCAAATATCTGCATCTGTTATAAGGTGGAAGCCTGCAGCCTCGAGTGCACTTTCTGCTGCTGCATTATCCTCAACACGAAGAACAACATATGCATGTTTTTCAGTACGTGCCATAAATGCATAAAGGTATTCAACGTTTATTTTTGCTTCATCAAGTACGCCTAATGCTGCTGTAAGCTTACCCGGCGCATCACCGATTTTAACGCCTACTACCTCTGTAATTTTAATGAGATAGCCTGCCTCTGAAAGAGTTTCGTATGCGAGCTTTTCATCGTTCACAATAAGGCGAAGAATACCAAAATCCTGTGTTTCGGCAATTGAAAGAGCCCTCATGTTTACGTTGTTTTTTGCAAGTGTATCTGTAATAGATACCATTGCACCCTGCTTATTTTCAACAAAAACAGTTAACTGATTAATTGACATATCAAAAACTCCTCTCTTTTATATTAACTTACGTTTATCTACAACTCTTACAGCCTTACCCTCACTACGGGTAATGCTCTTTGGAGCAACAAGGTGAACCGTAGGGTTAATACCAAGCATAATCTTCATTGCGTTAGCAAGAGCTTTTTCCATAGCAAGAATTTCGCTAACCTTATCGGTAAACTTTTCAGGAGTCATTTCAACGTTTACATCGAAGGTGTCGTTGTTGTTAACTCTGTCAATTACGATTTGGTAGTTTGGCTCATAGCCCTCTTTTAGAAGCACAGCTTCAATCTGGCTTGGGAATACATTTACGCCACGTATAATAAGCATATCGTCTGTTCTGCCCATAGGCTTTGCCATTTTAATAAAGGTTCTGCCACAAGAACACTTCTCTCGGGTAAGCACGCAAATATCTCTTGTACGGTAACGAAGAAGTGGGAAAGCCTCTTTATCGAGAGCAGTAAACACAAGCTCTCCCTTTGAGCCCTCAGGAAGCACCTCGCCTGTATCAGGGTCAATAATCTCTGCAAGGAAGTGATCCTCATTGATATGCATACCACTCTGCTCACAGCACTCAAAGGCAACACCGGGACCGGAGGTTTCTGTAAGACCATATATATCATATGCCTTGATGCCAAGAGTTTTTTCTATACCACGGCGCATCTCCTCTGTCCAAGGCTCTGCACCGAAAATGCCTGCTTTAAGAGGAATATCCTCAGGCTTATAGCCCTGCTCCTTCAAGGATTCACCTATATATGCTGCATATGACGGTGTGCAACAAAGAAGTGTTGCATTAAGGTCCATCATAAATTGAATCTGTCGCTCTGTATTACCAGATGACATAGGGAGAGTCAAGCTACCCACCTTGTGAGAGCCACCGTGCAAACCTGCACCACCTGTAAAAAGGCCATAGCCGTAAGCAACCTGACAAACGTCCTCCTTGCCACAGCCTGCTGCAATAATTGCACGAGCACAGCAATCCTCCCACAAATCAACATCGTGCTGCGTATAGAAGGCAACAACTCTTCTGCCTGTTGTACCGGAGGTTGAGTGAATGCGAACACACTCTGAAAGAGGCTTTGCAAGAAGTCCGTATGGATACGCATCTCTCAAATCAGCCTTTGAGAGGAAGGGAAGCTTATGTAAATCTTCGATTCCGTTAATATCTTCAGGCTTAACGCCCTTTTCATCCATAAGGTTACGATAATACTCTACATTTTCGTAAACATGCTTAACCTGTTTTACTAATTTTTCTGATTGAAGCTTTTTAAGGTCTTCAACAGGCATAGTTTCAATATCTTTTTGATAATAATTCTGTGCCATTTTCATCATCCTTTCTCATTTTGATGAATACGGAAAACAAAAACGCCCTCCGTATTCTAAGAATACAGAGGACGAGAAATCTCGTGGTACCACCTCAATTTACTGTACTTTCACAAATACAGCCTTAACAAGTGTCAATTAACACTATTGCTCTGTAACGGGAACACCCGTTGCCGCCTACTTGTAGCCTTTCGGGGCACTGCTAACAGAAGGAATTCGACCCTGCTCCACCTATTGCCTTGCACCAAACGGCAACTCTCTAAAGGCTTCTGCTGAGCTTACTTGTTTCTGCTCCAACGCATTTAACGGTTGAATTCTACCACTTTAGCATACTAAAGTCAAGATATTTTTTGGTGATTATGATTGAAAAATCACAAAAAATACCATTATTCTTTGCACCACAACAAAAAGCTATTTCTTTTTATTGTTTGAATTCAAACTCCTAATCGCTCTATACACCGGTGTTTCAAGCTCTTTTTCTGCCTCTTTAAGCTTTTCACGTATAGAAATGCCCTGTGGACAATGCGATTCGCACTTTCTACAGCCTATGCACATAGATGCAGGGGCAAATTCCTTAGTTGTAGTACTTTTCACGTAATCCTTAAAGCCTGCAAGGCTACCCTTGGAATAACGCTTGTTATACGCAGAAAAAATACCACTTATATTCACCTTTTGAGGGCAAGGCATACAATAGCCACAGCCTGTGCAAGGCACCTTCATTTTTGCATTAATTGCATCAACAACCTTTTTAAGCATTGCTTCATCATCTGCAGTAACCTCGCCTATTTGAGTTTCACAAGCGTTTTTTATATTATCCTCTACCATTTCATCGGAGTTCATACCCGAAAGCACAACGGTAATCTCAGGTTGATTCCAAAGCCATTTAAACGCCCATTGGGCAGGCGTATGTTGAACAGGATGGTCAGCAAAAATATAGTTAGCCTCTGCAGGAAGGTTATTTACAAGCTTACCACCACGAAGAGGCTCCATAATCATAACAGGTATCCCCTTCTTATGTGCGTGATATAAGCCTTTGCGCCCTGCTTGAGTGTGCTCATCCATATAGTTGTACTGTATAAGGCACATATCCCAATCATAAGCATCTATAATATTACAAAACATATCGGAATTCCCGTGGTAAGAAAAACCAAATTGACGGATTACACCGTTAGCTCTTTTTTCTTCAATCCATTTTTCGATACCAATACCTTTAAGACGCTCCCAAACCTTTATATCACTCATCATATGAAAAAGGAAATAATCAATATGGTCTGTACGGAGCCTTTTAAGCTGTTCATTCAAAAGCTTATCAAGTATATCTACGCTACGCATAAGCTGTGGAGGAAGCTTTGTGGCAATATATACCTTATCTCGAATATTATTCTTTTCAAAAATCTCACCTATTGCAGCCTCGCTACCCGGATAAATAAATGCTGTGTCAAAATAGTTAACGCCGTTTTTGAAGGCTGTCATCACCTGGCGCTCTGCTGCTTCAAGATTAATTTTGCCAACCTTCTTTTGAAAGCGCATACAACCAAAGCCTAAAACCGATAATTTGTTACCGTATTTATCTTCACGATACTGCATAAAGCTCCTCCTAACAGAGATTATTTATGATTATAAAAGCATTATAGCATATATTTCTATGATTTTCTACACAGATTGCATTAAAGAGCAGACCGAAAACTCGACCTGCTCTTTCCAATGTTCATTTTACTTTTCAAAATAAATAGCGCCACTTTGTGCAAAAATTAACGGTGGTAAATCTATACCCTTTTGCTCCGGTATTCTTGAAGCAATAGCGATATCGTGAATTTTGCTGTAAAAAAAGCCCGGCTCAAAGGTAACGTGTGCACACAAAAAGCCTTCTTGCTCAACCGGAAGTGTAACCGTATAATCGCCCGTTTTATTTGCTACGTGGGTAAAGCATTCTCCTCTTGAATTGAAAACGTGTAAGGTGTGATTTTTATGAAGCTTCTTAACATTAATTGTAACTGTTGTTTCATCGGTAAGCTTTACAGTATCACCTAAAAGAGAATCGCCACTTACAACATCAATAAAAGTAGTACCTACAGAGAAGCAGATAGTTGTGCGACCCTTAAGAATTGCATCAAGTATATCTTCAGGAGAATTGGATTTTGCATATACGTATGTAGCAGGCCATACTAAAAGGTTTGTTACGTAATAATCCTTATGGTAATCGCTGCCACCAACAACAGGAAGCTTATGGCCGTTTCTCAACTGCTCGTGCCACCATCGGGTACACTCAAGGTTATCGTAATGGGTAGGTGCATTCCACACCTCAAGCACATCAACATCTGCTGCATTCTTTTCCCATCTCCAAGGGCATTGCTTGCAATGGGGGTGATTCATACAAATAACTGCACCACGTTCTTTTGCCTTATTTTTAACACGCAAAAAATCCTCGTAGGATTCGCAGGTTTCGTAATCCTCACGGTCAATTACATCCTTAACTCCCCACATATTGCAATGGCCACCGTTTTTAGTAAGCTCTGCACCATAAATCAAGGTTAAGCCATCCACCTCCGGTAATACGTTGCAATTAACATTGTGGTCTGTAATAATAAGGAAATCAAGCTTATTCTTTTTTGCTTTTGCAATAAGCTCCTCAAGAGTTAAGCCACCATCAGAGGCTGTAGTGTGGCAATGTGGTACACCCACATACCATTTGTAACCGTTATCGCTCATAAAAATGCTCCTTGTGTTATATTTATTTAATTGTTTGTGTTAAAACAAATTCGGGATAAATTAACACTATAAAAATTTTAACATTATTTTTTAAAAATGGCAAGTATAATTAATTATCATAATCTTGTCTCACATAAAACCCACTGATTTTTTCTTTATACAACGCATATTTTACAAAAATATATACTAATATATGGACACTTGTAAAAAAATGTGGTAAAATTTCAGTAATTATATAAAGAAAGAGGTTATATTATGAGAGACCTTGCAAAATATTGTGGTGTAATTCCCGCATTTTATGCTTGTTACGATGACGAAGGTAATGTTTCATACGACAGAACAAAAGCCTTTGCAGAATACCTTTACAACAAGGGTGTAAAGGGCTTATACGTTTGTGGCTCTTCAGGTGAATGCATTTACCAGAGCAAAGAGGAAAGAAAGCTTATTCTTGAAGCTGTTATGGAGGTTGCAAAGGGCAAAATGACAATAATTGCCCATGTTGCCTGCAATAATACTGCTGATTCAATGGAGCTTGCTGCTCACGCAGAAAGCCTTGGTGTAGATGCTATTGCATCTATTCCTCCAATATACTTCAAGCTTCCTGAGGATGCTATTGCTCAGTATTGGAACGATATTTCCTCTGCTGCACCAAACACAGATTTTGTTATTTACAACATTCCTCAGCTTGCAGGTGTTTCTTTAACAATGCCACTTTTCAAGGAAATGCTTAAAAACCCTAATGTTATCGGCGTCAAAAACTCGTCAATGCCTACACAGGATATACAGATGTTCAAGGCCGAGGGTGGCGACAACATTATTGTCTTTAACGGTCCTGATGAGCAATTTGTTGCAGGCCGTGCTATCGGTGCACAAGGTGGCATTGGTGGTACATACGGTGTTATGCCGGAGTTATTCCTCAAGTGCGATGAGCTTATAAAAGCCGGCAAGCTTGATGAAGCAAGAAAAATACAGTATGCGATAAACGAAATTATTTATGCAATGTGCGCTTGTAAATGCAATATGTACGCTGCTGCAAAAGAAGTGCTTCGCCTTCAGGGAATTGATATTGGTGATGCAAGAAAGCCACTTATCGGTTTAAAGGAAGAAAGCAAGCCACTTTGCGCAAACGTAAAGAAAATGATTGATGAAGCAATAGCTGAATTCTGCTAAGGTTATTTTCTGTTAAACCAATAGAATCCCCGGCATAGCCCGGTTATTTTCTTATTTTACAACAAAAGCAGGGCACAGACCATTCTGTTCCCTGCCTTTGTTGTTATTTTATTTATTATTTGTTTGTTACCACAAATATCATTCTTTCTTGCACGCTTGGTCCACCGTGGTCTGTGCCAATTCCACCGTGATCGCTTGTTACAATAATAAGCCAATCCTCTGTATCGTAGGTATCTCTGGCTTCAATAGCCTTGATTACCTCATAACCACACGCATCCTCTGTTTTAAATGCCTCTTGGTATTTGGGGTTATTGTAGGTAAAGCCCAGGTCGTGGCCGGTTGAATCAGTATGCTCGTATATTGAAAAAACAAAATCTGCACAATCAGCACTTGTTACCTCTTGCATAGTGCCTGTGTGTACATCATCGTTGTTCTTGCGAAGCTCAAATTTAACATTAATACCATTTTCTTCGCAATATGCCTTTTCATCGTTATATGTTGCGCCGGCTCTTGAAAAATGTCCCTTCCACTTAGTGATGAATGCTGAGCTACCTATTGTGCCATCCTCTACAAGGCTTGTCATAAGTGTTTTTGGCTCAATCTCTTTTGTTATACCGTTACCTGTTATGCCGTGCTCATCTGCCCATACGCCTGTTGCAAGTGAACACCAGCCCGGTGCTGTAGAGGTATCTTGTGTATTCTCTGCAGGGTAATTCACACCACCACAGTAGTAAAGGTTAATTGATGCACCGTTTTCAAGCAAATAATTAACTGCGCCCTCATCCTGCTTTTGTGCAAGTATATCTGCACGGCAGCCGTCAAAGCCTATAATAATTGCTTTCTTTTGGGTTTTGCCCTCAGGCAGCTCACCTTCAAAGTGGTTTTTTATAATATCGTAAATATCTGTTTGAGGGTATGCTGTTTCTATTGTGTTTTCGTAGCCGACTGCTGCAATTTTTTGCCTGAAAAGCTCTTCGGTATCATTTTTATCCTTAGCGTACCTTAAAACATACATAGCTATGCTTGTGCCTATAACTGCCAGCACAAGAACAACTGATATAACTGAAATAATTATTTTCTTTTTGTTTTTCATACCATTACCCCCTAATTAAGCCTTGGTTTCAACAGCTTCATTTTCTTTATGGCGCTCTGCTCTTATAACCTCAAGCTCACGGTACATCTGCTCTTTCTTTGCACCTTCAATATCGTAAGATGTTTTAAGTATAATTGCCTTAAGCACATTTGCAAGTGTATAGCCAAACAGCAAGAATGCAAGTATTTTAAGACAAGTATCCAGGTATGTAGGCTGAGCCTGCATTGTTGCAACAAGGTCGCCCTCTGCAGATGAAAGGTAGCCTGCCCAAGCAATCATAAAAGGAATTGCAAGCTCCTTAAGGTAGTTACAGCCTGAGTTAACCCAACCCGGAACAATACCTTGTATAGCTTCCATTCTTTCGCCACACTGCCATTCAAGATAATCGAGAAACTCAACGTTAAAGTGAGAGTTTGAAAGCTCCTGAATACCGATACCTATACCAAAAATAAAGTAGAACAGGTAGAAGAAAATACTGTTCCAGCCCTTAAAAAACATAATGCCGAACTGTGCTTCTACATAGCATATTGCAAACAATACACCTGCAGAAACAAGGGAGTAAGGGCCACAGAACTTAAGAAGCTTTGTAGGCTCGTATTTTTTTGAAAGCTTTGTAGCAATAATGTTACCAACAACTGTACCTACAGCTGTAGGAAGTGTAAGTAAAAGATTCTTTGAAGAACCAACCGTAATTGCTGCAAGGTAGGTAGACATTCTTCCCAACCAGGCGAAAGCATTAACCCACTGCATTGCGTGGTATGCTCTGTAGTTTTTGTACTTAAACAAGGAGAATAATGCCTTAGAAATCTTAACCTTTTCTTTCTTTGGCAGCTCAATTCGTTCTTTACAGAAAAGAGCGCACATAAGGTTACCAAATGCTGTTACCGATGCAGCAACAATTGCAAGCGTCATATACATTGCATTCTTGTCGTCGCTGAAAAGTCCGTAAACGAAGGTTGCAATATATGCTCCACCGTAGCCGAGGTAGTAAGACAGCTGCCATATTGTTGCGACTGTCTTCTTCTCCTTGTGGTTAGGTGAAATAACCTGAACAATATTCTGACCATAGTTATTAAAGGTGTTAAATATACTTTGGCTGCAAGCTATACCGTAACGGAAAAGGGTCATTTGCTCAACTGTCCAGCCTTCAGGAACATAGAAATAGAACACTGTAAGGGTAAAAATAGGAACAAGACAAATTAGGTACCATTGACGATATCTGCCCCAACGGGTTTTCCACTTTTGAACAATAATACCCGAAATCGCACCGATTGCTATACCTAAAAGAGTTGTAAGTGTAGACTGTACGGCAAGTATAGATGCAATTTCATCTGAGCTTACACCTGCAGGGCCAAAATAAAGCTCGTGCAAAAAGGCTGCAGCAAGTGTACCTGTAAGTGTTGTGCCAAATTGGCCACCGATTCTTGCAAGCATAATACACACATACTCAAACTTTGTTATGTACTTACCGTCGTTAGTCATAACGGTTTGCTGTGGTATTGCATTGGCAAGAGATTTTTTCTTTTTAAACATAACATCATCTCCCGATAGCTATTTGTACAATAGTAACATTTATTAAAACCAATATCAAGTATTTTTGTTATATAAGCTCAAAAACACTCATTTATACAGCTTAGCAAGCAATAATTGAGGAACAGCTTACCATATAAACCAAAACTTTGTATTTACAAAGTAGTCGATTTATTGTTTACTTTATGATATAATTTAAGCACAAAACCAAGGAGGTTAAATTATGATTAGAAAAATAATTAATATAGATGAAGAAAAATGTAACGGCTGTGGTGCTTGTGCCGCTGCCTGCCACGAGGGTGCAATTGAAATGGTAAACGGCAAAGCAAGGCTTACCCGTGAGGACTATTGTGACGGCCTTGGTGATTGCTTACCTGCCTGCCCCACAGGTGCAATAACCTTTGAGGAGCGTGAAGCCCCTGCATACAACGAGGCTGCCGTGCTTGCTGCTAAAAAAAGCCAAAGCACTCCTCTTCCCTGTGGTTGCCCGGGAACAAACTCAAAAGCAATTAATAGAGGTGCCTGTGATGTTAACGCTACCCAAAACAATGTAAGCAGTCAGCTTTCACAGTGGCCTGTACAAATTAAGCTTGTACCTGTGAACGCACCATATTTTGACGGTGCAAGGCTTTTAATTGCTGCAGACTGTACTGCTTTTGCATACGGTAATTTTCACAACGATTTTATTCGCAACCACATTACGCTTATTGGTTGCCCAAAGCTTGACAGCGTAGATTACACAGAGAAGCTTACTGCTATTATTGCTAACAACAATATAAAAAGTGTAACTGTTGTAAGGATGGAAGTACCCTGCTGTGGTGGTATGGAAAATGCTGTAAAAAAAGCGTTGCAAGCAAGCAGAAAGTTTATTCCTTGGCAAATCATAGTTATATCAACAGACGGAAAAATTTTGGAAAAATAATAAATAACCAAAAGGGGCTGTAAAAAAACGCAAGTTTTTTTACAGCCCCTTTTTCTATGAATTAAATCATCTCTTATTGATTATTTTCCACAATCTCAGCTGCGCCGTTTTTATCACTATTTACATATTCGCCGTTTTGGTAATAAACTGCTGAGTTAATGTTTACTGTAGCGCCCTTCGGCACATACAAAACTGCACTCATACCCTGTGGAAGGGTAAGGTTAATTGCATAATCCCCTTCTGTATTTTCATAATTAAAGGTAATTAAGCCTTTAACGCTCGGAACGGTACAGCTTATGCTGTCGGATAAATTATACTGAGGCTCTATTTTAACCTTTTGGTAGCCGGCACCAAGTGGAGTTATACCTGCAAAATGCTTACTCATTATAACAAGAGGACCGCCACTCCAGGCATGGTTCATAGTGCCCTGCCAGGAAGCCCAAAACTCCCAAAGGGTTGAATAATCCTCACACATCATACCCTGGTATCTATCTTTAATTCTCTCCTTTGCAGCCTCATATTCACCCATTTTGCAAAGGGCTTCAAGAACATAGTACTCCATATACGGACTTGCATTTTTTGTGGTAGTAAGCACATTCTTAACAGTTGCATACTGTTCTTTGTTTGCAAGGCCTGCTAAAACTGCAAGGGCATTGGCTCTGTCGTCGCATTTTTTTACATCCTCACTCTTAAAGCCTTCCTCTGTCCATAGGGCTTGGTAGCCTTTTTCGATAGCTTCCTTTCTCTCGGTAATAAATAAAATATCTTCATTTTCACCTAAGAGCTTTGCCATCTCCTCCGTTGCAGAAAGTGCATAATAAACCCAAGCATTTTCAATTGCCGTCATATCTGCCTTTTTGCCCCAGTCAGGCCAATCCCACGAGCCTTCACGGTGAATTACAAGATTATTTTCACCAATTTCCCATAACTTGAGGTAATCAAGTGATGGAGCGTAAACCTTTTCAACAAACGCTTTATCACCTGTATATTCGTAATAAGTAAGGAAGCCAACAATTCCTGCAAGCTGCTGAACGGGTAATTCAAAATAATCACCGTTTATAGGCACAACAGTTTGCAATACTTTAGTATCGTCAATATGCGAGAGCATAGCCTCTACACCCTTTTGATACAGCAGGTATGAGTTACTGTCCATAGAGTACATTGTCATAATCATTTCGCTTGTAACATCGCCCCACCATTGTGCTCTTTCTCTGTCGGGGCAATCCATAAAGCTATCGCGCATCGTAACATAAAGAGTGCGCAAGGATTTTTGCCATAGTGAATTTAAAAATTCGTCATCGCACTTAAAATTGCCACAAAAAGCACTATCGTAGCCTGTTTCACGGTACATTAAAGCAACAACCGTAACGCCTTTGGGTATTTTGTAGGTAATATGCTCGCCGTTAACCCAGCCTAATGCCTCAAATTCCTGCTCACCCTCTTTAGTTATATATGTGCTTGAAACTGCACCGATTAAGGTATTTTCGGTTGTTATACGAATCTTTTTGCCTGCAGGTGCTATGATTTTTAAGTACGGAGTTACTTGTGCGTTATAAGGGATATCTACAGTAATTTTTTCACCGAAAAGCTTGTTCACGGTATAGTTTTCGTAATCCTTGGAATTTTCGTATTCTTTTAGTCCGTAATCCTTCAAGAAAGGTATACCCCTGGGATAAAGCTTGCCGTAAGCACCCTCACCACCGTTAGCATATTCGGTTGCATTTTCCCAAGAGGAAGCGTCGTAGCCTTCGCTCATCCAATCTGCCACAGCTTCTCTTGCATCAAAATAGATGCTGTATTCGGGGAGCCTGTAATTAGGAGGGTACAAGGAGCTGTTAACATAAGCGCTGTTTCTTTGCACCTTCCAGCTGTTGTCAGAAATTACAGATACCCCATTACCTACAGCTTCAAATATAAAGCCACCCTGGCCACTACTGCTGTAGGAGTAGCTTGTTTCGTTATCCCAAAACCATACCAAGGCACAAATTGAGTTTTCACCCTCCTTTAAGTATGGAGCAATATTTACACTATCGTAATAACCACTGTTTTTAGCAGGGCCACGTTTAACACTACCCTCAAAAACAACTGTTTCGCCGTTTATGTAAAGCCAGTATTTGGAATCAGCCGAAATGTGAGCAATAAGCTCTTTTGGAATTTTATTCAGAGTTACTTTTTTATTAAAGCACATCCACACATTATTTTCGGTAAGGTTTTCCTTATCCCAAATCCACTTTGCTTTCCAGTCCGTTTTCTCCTCTGTAGAAATTACGGTGTAGCCGGGAATACTGTCGGGAATAGTATACTCATTTGTGAATGGCACAAGAGACATATCGCCTGACGAAAAAAGCGAAGTTATAAACCCAGCCGCTATTACAAGGTAAGAAATAATTGTTTGTAAAACCTGCATAGAAACCTCCGTAATAATGCTTATTTGTATATTCCAAAAACCCTTCAACTATACGTTGAAGCTATTTTATCAAAATATATTCATTAATTCAACTTTTACTTAACTTTAGATTATTTACGTTACTAACGAGAATCTTGTTTACTCTCAATATTATTTTTTTACACACAGCTTTATGGGATGATTAGGGTGAGCATGTATAGTATTTTCGTTGAAAACAACATTTTTTACACTTATCTCTACCTCAGGGTAAATAACTTCATTCGCCTGTGCTGCTACATCAAAGCAGAGCCTTGAGTTTTTAAAATCTATATCCTTAAGCGTTACATTTTCAGCAGGATAATTTGAATGGAGCAGAATATTAACATCGTTTTCTAAAAGTATATTTTCGAGAGTGATATTACTTTGTGGAACACACACGCAACCGGGATAACAGCTTCTTGCATAGGTATCGTAATTAAGGCTTATAGCAATACCTATATCACGCTTTTTTTGAAGCCTGCAATTCCGTATTGTTATGTTACTACAACCACAATTGAGTTCTTCCCCTTCTCGCACGGCAACCCAGCATATACCGTCATATTCAGCAACCCCTTTTTCGTGGCTTGGTGCTGTATGAGAGGTGTACAGCTTTCCGTCTTTCGGATCCATAACAACACGGTATGTTTTACCGTTAACAGCAACGGTATCCGAGTGCTGCACCTGCATACCCTCGTACCAGCTACACCATGCACCACCAAGTATTCTGCAGAAAAAGCCTGTTGTTGAGTTGTCATCCAAATCAATACAATTTTCAATTACGCCGTTTTCAATCCAGCCTATGTGAGTATTTGAGGTGGCATAATCAAAAGCGTTGAGAGCTATGGGGTCATCAAATGTACAAAAACTACTGTTGCTGATAACAAAGCCGTTGCCCCAACCCAGGTGAACACCGTCTTTTTGACCTGTTATGTACAAATTATTAAGATAAATATTTTTAAATGCACTTATCTGAATTGCATAATCCTTTTCAAGCAACCCATGGCATTGGAATTTATCAATCTTTAAATTTTCAACATAAATCATTGCAACCTGTGCCCGTAAGCCTACAATTCGGCTGTTCACACCAAAGTCATCACTTTCAATACCGTTGCATTCAAGATGCAAGCCTATAATTTCGATATTACGGTTATATTTGCCCTCAACAGCACCTTTGTTTATAAAGGCATTGCCATTAACACCGGTAATACTTACCTCCCGTTGAACAATAACGCCTTCACCGAATATAAGCTTAGTGTTATCACCGATTTCAATCTGCTCAGAGATTTTATAAACACCCGGAACAGTAACCTGAATTATCCCTCCGTTATCAACTGCTTCTTGTAAAGCTACAGAGTTTTTATGTGGGGTGTTTTCAGGTAAAAAACCGTATTTATCAGCATCAATCATAACTTTCATTCCTAAAAATCTTTTTTATTAAATCAATTGTATCACACATACGGCGACATTTCTACAATTACATACATGTAAAAAATCCACTGCATAAACCAAAGAAAGGAGCCAACTAAAAAAGTCAGCTCCTTGTAATTAAATCATTCAGATGTAACATCACAATTTCTGCCTATAGTAAAAAGCATTTTCGGGAAAGAGCGTTTCTTACCACGGGTAGTTATGCCGTCAAGCTCAACCTGAACTGTGTTTGTTTTGCTGTCTGTGCCTGCAATTTTAGGCTTCATATAAGATGTATAGGAAATGTTTCTGAATACAATATTCTTGATTTCAAAATTTTCTGCTTCCTCATCATAAATCTTTACGAGAATTGGTCTGCCTTCATCACGGAATATTTCAATATTTTCAAAAAGCACACCGTCAATACTGCCTTCGGTCTGCTCTGCCACAACAACAAGTGAGCCAATTCTGTCATTATCCCATATACCGTCACGGTAAATTACTGCACAGTCACGGAAGGTTATATCTGAAATAACTTTCCGTGACTGTGCCGTTATTTACCGTGACGGTATATGGGATAATGACAGAATTGGCTCACTTGTAGTTGTGGCAGAGCAGACTGAAGGCAAGTCGGATCGTAGCCATGTCGTTCTGTGAGCCAAGGAGT
>JAZSGB010000093.1:0-49602 GCA_045532505.1 Acutalibacteraceae bacterium
CAGGTATTCAGTGGGGCAAAAAGGAAGATAAAAACGGCTGGATAGTTAAAGTAAACTAATTTAACCCATAAATTAGCATCCCCATCATTCAAGTTATGAATGACGGGGATGCTTCTGTTTTATTGACTTATTAATCATTAAAAAACTGCTTATCCAAAATCTCTGAAGCAGTTATAACAAATCTTACGCACGGTCTTACCTTGTAGTATTCTGCTGTTCTTGCATCAGAAACAGGGGAGGTGGATTTGCCTAAATTACCAAGTAAATCTCTGCAAATGATGGTTTCATGCTTTGCTTTAAATTCGCTTGCTAATTGCTGTATAAGGGCGTAGTGGGCATCTTTTTTCTCTTTTGGGTCGTCTGTTGTGTAGCCCTTTAAAAGCCCTGCTACCATAAACATACCTGAAACAGCACCACAGACCTCACGTAGTCTGCCCATGCCACCACCAAAGGAGGAGGAAAGCCTCATTGCCACTTCTTCACTTATGCCACAATCTTCGGCAAAGGCAACAAGCACAGCTTGGCTGCAGTTTGCACCGTTGCAAAATAATTCTGCTGCTCTTTGTGAATGGTCTTTTTTCATTTATAAAACCTCTTTTTTGATTGATTTTGCTTTATTTTATCACAAAAATCTAATGTTTTCTATAATTTAACAACAATTATTGAAAAAGTTGGTAATATTATGGTATACTAACCTAAATGATTGATAAATAATGAGTAACAGATAATAAATTTCTATGATTAGGAGCTTGTATGAAATTATCTCTTGTTGTTCCTTGCTATAACGAGGAAGAAAATGTTCAACGCTTTTACCATGAGGTTAATAAAGCCTTTGAAGGTATTATTTCAAATTACGAAATTGTTTTTGTTAACGACGGCAGTACCGATAAAACAGGCGTAGAGCTTAAAAAGGTATATAATAACGATTCCTCTCGTGTGCAGGTGCTTACCTTAAGCCGTAATTTCGGTAAAGAGGCAGCAATGTATGCAGGTCTTTCTAACGCTACGGGCGACCTTGTTTGTATAATAGATGCAGATTTGCAGCAGCACCCATCTATTGTAATAGAAATGCTTAAGGCTATGAGCGAGGATGAAGCTATAGATTGCATTGCTGCATACCAGGAGGAGCGCAAAGAGGGTAAGTTGATTTCTGCTGTAAAATCAGGATTTTATAAGCTTATAAATAAAATGGCAGAGGTTGACTTTGTTAACGGTGCATCCGATTTCCGGCTTATGAAAAGAGCAATGGTTGATGCTATTATAAATATGAGTGAGGTACACCGTTTTTCAAAGGGCATTTTCAGTTGGGTAGGCTTTAATACTAAGTATATACCATATGAGGTTAAAGAACGTGAGTTTGGCCAAACTAAGTGGAGCCTTTGGAAGCTTATAAAATATGCTATTGACGGACTTGTTTCTTTTTCAACCGTTCCGCTTAAGCTATCAATGGGTGTAGGCCTTGCTACCTCGGGTGCTTCAATTGTTTACCTTATATTTGTTGTGCTTAAAAAGATATTTTTTGGCATAGATGTACCGGGCTATGCAACAATTGTTGTGCTTGTACTTTTTCTTGGTGGTATGCAGCTTTTTTGCCTTGGTATTCTTGGTGAATATATTTCAAAAATATTTATTCAAGCAAAGAACAGACCTATATACGTTTTAAAGGAGCACCTTCATAAAGATGATTAATAAGTTAAAATCAATATATATAAAATATAAAGAATTTATTCTTTATGCACTTTTCGGGGTGATTACTACTCTTGCTAATTTATTCACCTATTTAGGTACAACAGCACTTTTTGGTGAAAAATATGTACTTATTAATAATGCATTAGCGTGGATTGCAGGCGTTGTAGTAGCTTTTGTAACAAACAAGTTATATGTATTTAATTCAAAAAGCTGGAAGCTCAAGGTTGCACTTAAAGAGTTTGCAGAGTTTGTTGCTGCAAGGCTGTTCAGCTTTGCTTTTGAAGAGTTCGGAATGTTGTTTTTTGTTTCAATCCTTCATTTTTCAGAGAAATCATTAGAGCTCTTTGGGTTTACAATACCCGGCCACTTTATTGCGAAGGTTATACTTTCAATTTTTGTTGTTATATTCAACTATTTTTTCAGTAAATTTGTTATATTTAAAAAGAAGAAAAAATAAATTTTACGGTGATGTACAAAAATTACATCACCGTATTTTTTAATCATTATTGACTTTTTTTTATAATTTGATATAATTATCAATGTTGCGTTCTGTGTATTAAATTTTGCAAATTTTACATTTAATATGCCTCCATAGTTAAATGGATATAATAAACCCCTCCTAAGGGTTAGTTATAGGTTCGATTCCTATTGGGGGTGCCAAAAGGTCTACAATTGTAGGCCTTTTTTCATTTTACATAGCCATAAACATTAAGGCAAAACTATATTGAAGTTTAAGATTATGTGAGTTATAATACATATAGAAGGTGATGTCTTTGCTTAAAATATATTATAAAGTAAAGTGCTTTTATATTACAAAAGAAGCAGAACATATTCACGCTTTTGATATTGGTATTTTTGATTCTGTAAAAAATGCAAATCAAGCAATTGAAAAAGTTAAAGATAAACCCGGTTTCCGTGAGCATAGCGATAAAATTAAAATTTATAAAACAATAAAGCTTACAAAACCCCAATTATTAAACAAAGTCTTTTGGGAAGACGGTTTTGTAACCATTAAAAGCAGATATAAATAATAATTACTTTCTTTCAAGGTAAACTATTGTTAGTTTCTTGAAAGGAAGTTTTTTTATGAAAAAAAGTAATAAAAATATTAAAAAAGAAAATTTTAACGTACCATTGGAGATTTCAGTTTCTTCAGATAACAAAAGCCCTGATAATTGTCAAGAAATGGTAAATGCCTACGGCACATATAACATTCAGCCAACAGCAGATACGGAAAACGATTTTCCTGCAATTGCACAAGGTACACCCGATTATATGGCAGAAAGACCACTTGAATTCTTTAGGGACAGAGATGATGAAAACCCGGCAGCAGACGGCTCTGATAGTCATTGTTTTTAATCTTTTGAGCATTTAATTTAAAATATTCAAAAATATCATAATATTAAATAGTTATCGACAAATATTCATTTTAATCAACACCATAATATGACCGATATTTTCTGCTATATCGTTTATTATTAAAAAAAAGATATTAGGAGAGCATTTATGAGTGTTTACGAAGCTGTAAGGGTGTGCAAAGAGAAAAGCGGCAAAATATACAACTCAACAAATATCAGTGCAATTCTAAGGCATATTTGTTGCTTCGGGTTAAGCGTTTTATTTAGTCTTTCGGGCTTTAATCAAAGCTTTTCGCCCTTTGGGGTTGCTTTTGCAAGCTGTGTTAGTAAGGCATACACTGCAACTGCTGCCTTGGGGGCAGCTTTAGGTTATTTTATAGCACTTGAATCGGTAGATGCGTTACGCTATACTGCCTCTGTTTTGGCATTAGCTGTAATTATAACAGCATTAAAAACCTTTAAAAGCTTAAGGGGAAGTATTTATACACCTGTTTTAGCAACCTTTGCATGTATTTTTGTAACGGGACTTGCTGTTGTTTTTTCCAATGGCTTTAATCTGTTTTCTTTTATTGTTTGTTTTTGCGAGGCTGCCGTAGGTGGTGGCTGTGCGTATGTTTTTTATAAAAGCAGAATATATTTATCTGTATCCGGTTGTATAAGGTCGGTTACCTCAAAGGAAATTACTGCAGTTGTTATAAGCTGTGCAATACTTCTGCTTTCCTTTAAATATGCAGTTGTTTTTGGTGTATCTTTAGCTCATATTGTTGCTGTTTTTCTTATTTTTATATGTGGATACTACGGTAAAGAGGCAGGTGGAGCTATTGTAGGTATATGCTGTGGCATAACTATGTGCTATGGTACAAACGATTTGTTTTTACTTTCCTTTTATGCCTTAGGTGGCTTGCTTTGTGGTGCTGTTAGCTTGTATGGAAAAATAGCTTGCATAGCTGCATTTTCCTTAGCAGGTGCTTTAATTGGTGTTATAGCAGGCTTTACAGGTGAATTGATGCCACTTTTAGTAGAAATTACTCTCTCGGCATTATTGTTTTTAGGTGTGAGCTACAAATTTAACTTTCAGCTTGAAAGCTTCTTTTTTCCACCTGTATCTTCATCTATTGTAGATTCGGTTAAACACAATGTTATCAATAAATTACACAGAGCATCTGAGTTTTCTACAGAAATATGTGAAACTCTCGAAAATGTTAACGAGGCACTTTCAAAATCGCAAAAATCAGATGTGACCATTATTCCTAAAAAGGTTAAAAATTCAGTATGTGGCGCTTGTGGATTGCACGATTCCTGCTGGGGCGAGTCAACTGCTCATACAAAAGCAGCCTTTAATTCTTTGCTGGAGCTAAAGAGGAAGGGTGTATTTTTAGATAGTAAAACTATGCCACAAGCATTTGTTTCCTCTTGTATCAGAAGTGAGGCAGTATCGAGTGCATATAATAATCTATTTGCCCTGTGTAAGCAGAACGAAAAAACCGAAAACAGAATTAGGGAAATACAGTCATTTGCATCAAATCAGTTTATTAATGTTTCGTCGTTGCTATCTTCTCTGTGCACTGAGTTAGATGAAGATGTGTGCTACGATATGGATATTGCAACACAAAGCAAAGCATTGGCATTAAGCCTTGGGCTTGACCCTATTGATTGCTGCTGCGTTTTAGATTTATCCGATAAAATAACAGTAGAATTAAGATTAAAATATCCTGTTGATAAAAAAATTGTAAAAGCAATGCTGCCAAGGATATCCTCCGTTGCTGCCCGTAACCTTGAAAAGCCTGTGTTTGAAGAATATGAGGATTATTTAAAGGTTGTTTTTAAAGAAAAGCCTAATTTTAAGGTTGTTTCAGCAGGGGTTCAGTTTTGTGCCACAGGAGAAAAGCATTCGGGTGATACTTGGTCTGTGTTTACCGATGAAAAAGGCTGGTTATACGCCGTTATTTGCGATGGTATGGGTACAGGTACCAAGGCAGCAATTTCATCGGGTCTTGCCGTAAATCTTCTTGAAAAGCTTTTAAAAGCAGGTTTTAGTATAGATTCTGCGATCGCCACCGTTAATACATCACTAATTTCAAAATCAGGGGAAGAATGCTCTGTAACCCTTGACCTTATTGCATTTGATTTATATTCAGGCAGAACAGAAAGCTACAAATGCGGCGCACAAGGCTCTGTAGTAAAAAGAAGAGGAAAGGTAAGCGATTTATCTGCACAAACACTTCCTCTTGGCATTTTAAAGCAGATAGATGTTGAGAAAAGTGTTGTTGATTTAGGTGTTGGCGATATTATTCTTATGTGCTCAGATGGGGTTAGGGATGAAGATTTTTGGCAAATTAGAAATGCTGTTAAGGTTTTCGATAGTGGTGATGTAGATAAGTTTACAAAAGAATTAAGTGAAACTGTAAGACGCTCACAGCCACAGAGAAAAGATGATTTTACTATGGTTGTTTTAGCCGTTTCAGGCAATAGATAGGAGGCTATATGTATAAATTTACAGGCTTTACCGAAAGCGCAAATAGTGCCTTGAATTATGCAGTTGAATGTGCAGAAAATCTTGGGCATACCTATATAGGCAGCGAGCATATTCTTTTGGGCTTGTTGTCTGATTCTAAAATGGTTTCAGCTTCAATCCTTGCAGTAAAAAAAGTAACACTCAAAAAAGCAGAAGAACAGATAAAAGCAACAGTAGGTATTGGTATGCCTACTGTTCTTACGCCGGATGATATTACACCGAGGTGCAGAAGAATAATTGAAAACGCCTTGAATTTAACCGATAAAAGGCTCGGTAGCTTTGCAGGTACAGAACAGCTTTTAAATTCTCTTGTTCACGAGCCTGACTCGGCAGGGTGTAAGGTTTTAGTTGCTTTAGGTGTGCAGCCTTATGAGTTTTTTAGTGGCTATAATTCCCAGAGCTCAAGGGAACGTGCCGAAAAAAATCAACCTGCTAAGCAAACAAAATCAAATTTACTTAAATACGGTCGCAATCTTACAGAAATGTGCAAAGTGGGAAAAATTGACCCTGTAATAGGCAGAGATAAAGAAATTGCAAGGGTTATAGAAATACTTTGCAGAAGAACGAAAAACAACCCTTGCCTTATCGGTGAATCAGGTGTAGGCAAAACAGCCATTGCTGAAGGCCTCGCCTATGAAATTGCAAGTGGAAAAGCTCCTGAACTGCTTAGAAATAAACAGGTAATAAGTATTGACTTAACCTGTATGGTTGCAGGCACAAAATACCGTGGCGATTTTGAAGAGCGTATAAAAAATATTATTGAAGAGGTTGTTACAGACGGAAATATTATTCTTTTTATTGATGAGCTTCATAATATTGTTGGTGCAGGCTCTGCCGAGGGTGCTGTTGATGCAGCAAACATATTAAAGCCAAGTCTTGCAAGGGGCGAAATACAAGTGATTGGTGCTACTACCATAGATGAGTATAGAAAATATATTGAAAAAGACGCTGCACTTGAAAGACGCTTTCAAACTGTTTCTATAGAGGAGCCATCACAGGATGTTGCCATAGAAATGCTTTATGGACTTAAAGAGCTTTATGAAAAGCATCATTGTGTAGAAATAACTGATGAAGCTATAAAGGCTGCCGTTTATTTAAGCGAAAGATATATGCCAAACAAATTTTTGCCCGATAAGGCAATAGATTTAATTGACCAGGCTTGTTCACGGGTGAGGCTCAAAAATGTTACACCACCCGAAGAAATTTTAGAAATTGAACAAAAGCTCAGTGATATCTCAAGGCATAAAACACTTTCTGCTCAAAGTCAAAATTTTGAGGTTGCAGCCGATTACCGAGATAAAGAAAGAGCCCTTACAACCTTGCTGAGAAACAAAAAACAGCAATGGAAGGACTCGTTAAAAGCGCATAAGACCTCTGTTTTATATGAAGATATTGCTATTGTCATTTCGGACCTATGTGGAATACCTATAACAAAGTTAACTAAAGATGAAAGCGATAAATTACTGCAATTAGAAGAACAGCTCCATAAAAGAGTAATAGGTCAAAATGAAGCTGTAAAAGCTGTAGCAGGTGCCGTCAGGCGTGGCAGAACAGCATTTAAAAACCCCGGTAGGCCTATAGGCTCATTTATCTTTTTCGGTCCAACGGGAGTTGGTAAAACAGAGCTAACAAAGGCTCTTGCCGAATCAGTTTTTGGGTCGGAGCAAAATATAATCAGAATAGATATGTCCGAGTATATGGAGAAGCATAGCGTTTCCCGCCTTATTGGCGCACCACCGGGGTATGTCGGCTATGATGAGGGTGGGCAATTAACTGAGAAAATACGCAGGCACCCTTATTCTATAGTGCTTTTTGATGAAATAGAAAAGGCAGATATTGAGGTTTATAATCTTCTTTTACAAATTTTAGATGAAGGTATACTAACCGATTCCACAGGCAGAAGGTGCGATTTTAAAAATTCAATTATAATTATGACCTCTAACATCGGTGCTAAGTTCATTTCTAACAGTACAGCAATAGGCTTTGCACAAAGTGAAGATCACGAAAAAGAAAATGAGAGAATACGGGATTTTGTTTTAAAGGAAGCCAGAAATCATTTTAAGCCTGAATTTTTAAACAGAATAGACGAAATGATTGTTTTTAAATCTTTAACTAAAGATGAGGTGCGCCAAATAACAGCAGGTATGCTGAGGGAGCTTTCCGAAAGGTGCTTGAATGCAGATATTGTTTTGAGGTTTTGCGATGCTGCAGTTGAACAGTTAAGCTCCATCGGCTTTGATTCAGTTTATGGTGCAAGACCCTTGCGCAGAGCAATTGCACACAATATTGAAGATGTGCTTGCCGAAAAATTTCTGAAAGGGGAGTTGTGCGCAAAAAACACTTGTGTAATTGATTATGCTGATAACAGCTTTTCTTTCGTTGTGGATTAACTATTCAATTAATCCTGTAATCACAATGCCTAAAAAGCCGATTCCCGATACACTTTTTGCATTTTCTAAAAGTACATCACACAGCAAAAGCAACTCATAGTGGTTGCTTGAATGTGTTGCATTATATGTGTAAATTACAGATAAGCAAAGAGTAAAAAATAATATTAATGTTATTCTTGTAACCAAGCGTGTATAGGTACCTAATTTCAGGTAATCTGTCCACGCTTTTTTTATTATATTCATTTTATTAATCACCTAAAAAAGAATATTTAATTTTCGACAAAAAATCAATGGTAATTAAACCCAAAATGTTGAAAAACTCTTGTATTTACATACTGTATTTGGTATAATTATCTAAATTTTATTTATGAGGTGCACAATATGAAATGTCCCTTTTGCAATTACGAAGAAAGTAAAGTTATAGACTCACGCCCTACTGATGAGGGTGAGCGTATTCGTCGTCGCCGAGAATGTATAAGCTGTGGTAAGCGCTTTACTACATACGAAATAATTGAAAGTGTTCCCGTAGTTGTTGTTAAGAAGGATAAATCACGCGAGGTGTTCGACCGTGATAAGCTTTTTAACGGCATTATGCGTGCTTGCGAAAAGAGACCTGTTTCTGTAGAGGTTATTGTAAGAGTGGTAGATGAAATTGAAGCAGAGCTTCAAAACTCGCTCGACAGAGAGGTAACTTCTGTTAGAATCGGTGAGCTTGTTATGGATAAGCTAAAAGATATTGATGAGGTTGCTTATGTTCGCTTTGCCTCTGTGTATCGTCAGTTTAAAGATATTAATACATTTATGGATGAGCTTAAAAAGCTCCTTGTTGAAGATTAATTGTAAGGCTGCCTATGGTAGCCTTTAATTCGTGGTAGATATTATGTCTGATTTTATTTGTCCTGTTTGTAAGGCTCGGCTCTCAAAAGAGGGGAGCACTTACCGTTGCAGCCAAAGTCATAGCTTTGATATTTCTAAATACGGTTATGTAAATCTGCTGATGTCTCAGCAAAGCTCTAAAAAACGCCACGGCGATGATTCACTTATGGTTGCTGCTCGCCGTTCATTTTTACAAAAGGGTTATTATAAGCCGTTACGAGATGCTGTTTGCGCTTGTGTTAATTCTAACGTTAATGTAGGTAGCTTAATTGTAGATATCGGCTGTGGTGAAGGGTATTATTCAACTGCAGTAGCTCAAAATGCTAAAGCAAGGCTTTGTGGTATCGATATTTCTAAAGATGCTTTAAGGTATGCGGCAAAAACAATTAAGCAAAGTGAGTTTGCAGTTGCGAGTGCGTTTGAGCTTCCGTTTGGTAACGAAAGCGTAGATTGTATTTTGAGCGTGTTTGCTCCGTCAGCATATGAAGAATTTCATCGCATTTTAAATTCAAACGGTGTGCTTATAAAAGCCATTCCTTTACAGAATCATCTGTGGGGACTTAAGTGCGCTTTATACGATGAGCCTTATTTAAACAAGCCTGAAATCCGTAACGAGGAATTATTTGAATTAATATCTGTTGAAGAGCTTAAGTACGATATTACACTAACCGATTCGGAAGATATACAAAACCTTTTTAAAATGACACCCTATTACTATAAAACAGGACGTAACGAAGCTGACAGGCTGTTAAGTTTAAAAGAATTAACCACCACCGTTCATTTTGGTGTTGAGGTATACAGAAAGAGGTAGTTATTATGATGTTTGAAAATAATTGGGAATCACTTAACAGCAGAAAAGTGCCCGAGTGGTTTGGTAAAGCGAAATTCGGTATCTTTATTCATTGGGGTCTTTACAGTGTTCCTGCATACGCACCTATTAAGGATTATGCCGAGTGGTACGGCTATTCCTGTAATATGGAAAATTGCCAAACGGAAGCGCAGGAAAAATACAAGGCATACCACAAAGAGCATTATAATTCAAGACCTTATTATGATTTTAAAGAAGATTTTACAGGCGATCGCTTTGATGCACAAAAGTGGGCAAATCTTTTTCAACGTGCAGGTGCAAAGTATGTAAACTTTGTTTCCAAGCATCACGATGGCTACTGCCTTTACGAAACAAAATATGCTCCCGGTCTAAACTCTGTAGAGTGTGCGCCAAAAAGAGATTTTCTTATGGAGCTTAAAAACGCCTTGGAGGGCACGGATATTAAATTCGGTGTCTATCATTCTGTTTATGAATGGTGGCATCCATACTACCTTGAAGACCCTGAAAAATATGCTTTAGAGCACCTTCACCCGATGCTTAAGGAGCTTGTAGAAAAGTATCAGCCATATACACTTTTTACCGATGGTGAGTGGGAGCATGAAAGCTCAGTTTGGCATTCAACAGAGTTTTTACAGTGGCTTTATAATGAGTCCTCGGTTAAGGATTTTATTGTTCCTAACGATAGATGGGGTAAAGAAACCCGTGGCAGAGTCGGTGGTAACTTTACAACAGAATACGGCATTATAGACGTATACCTTGGCACCGAAAGAAGAATTGAGGATGTTGAGTTGGACAGACCTTTCGAGGAATGCCGCGGTATCGGCCGTTCCTTTGGTATAAATAAAGAAGAGGGCTGCGAGGATTACCTTTCAGTTAAAGAATTGCTTAAAACTCTTTGCTCACTTGTTTCAAAGGGTGGTAACTTCCTTCTTAATATCGGCCCCGATGCTGACGGTACAATTCCACCATTAATGGAGGAGCGCCTTTTAGGTATGGGTAAATGGCTCGATGTTAACGGTGAAGCTATTTACGACAGCGAGGTTTACTTTAACAAAGCTCCCGATGGTATTTATTACACTAAGCGTGATGGCTATATCTACGCAATTACAGAAAAATTCCCTTCAAAGCAAACTGTATTTGAGGCTATTGATTATAAAGATAATTACGAAATTACTCTTTTAGGCTCAGATGCAAAAGTGTTTGCAAGCGAGGTTGACGGTAAGCTTTGCCTTAAGGCAGATATTTGTGCCCCTGAGGATATAGCTTGCGAGCATCTTTATGTGTATAGGATTAAATAATTATGATTCATCCAATTAAGCATTTTGTTACTATAACCAAGCACAGAAATGTTGTTATAAAGCATTGCTTTAAGGCAGGTATTTTCTGGCAAGGACTACGCCACGATTTATCTAAGTACAGTCCTACAGAGTTTATACCGGGAATGAAGTATTATGCAGGTACTCACAGCCCTAATGAAACAGAGCGTTCAATATTCGGCTACTCACTTGCGTGGATTCACCACAAAGGCAGAAATAAACATCATTTTGAGTATTGGACCGATTATAATCCTGTATCAAAGGTTGTTGAGCCTGTTGAAATGCCCTTGCGCTATGTGGCAGAAATGTTTTGTGATAGGGTAGCTGCAGGTAAAATATATAACGGCTCTGCTTATAACGACCAATCACCAATAGAGTATTTTATGAAGGCAAAGGGTAGGCGAGTTATCCACCCCAAAACCTCGGATTTGCTGGAAAGCCTTTTAGTTATGCTTGCCGAAAAAGGTGAGGATGAAACATTTAAGTATATTCGTACACTCTTAAAGGAAGAAAAAAGCAAATAAAGTATTTTTAAAATGTAAATAAATTTTTACAACTTTTTTATCTTATTGTATTTTATATATTATTATGGTAAAATAACTAAAAATCCATTATTAGGAGGATTTATGAAAAGAATAATTTTAGTAGTAACAGCTTTGGTGCTTGTTGTAGCAATATTTACATTATGCGGCTGCGAAACAACAATAACTATCGATAATACAACTGAGCCTGTTGCTCAAACAACAAAGGTCAGAGTTCCGGAAACTGCAGTTGTTGAAATTACAAGTCCTGATGGTATAGTTTTATCTACCGAAACTGTAACAATGTCTAAGCAAGATAAGGAAGAGGAAAAGAATTTCTTTAAGCCTATTACCGAGTCAAATCTTTCAACACAAGTTTCTCCCGACAGACTTCAGCAAGCTATTCAAAATCAGCAGGCTATTCAAAACCAGGTTACTGCACCTGATATTAATAATTCAAACCCAAGCGATGGCGATGAAACAACATCATCAAAGCCGGATGTTAATATACCATACGTTCAGGATGATGCAGCTGTGCTTCGTTCATCACAGTATATGATTAACCTGCGTCTTGTTGATGCTGCAGGTGTTGCACAAAACTATAAGCTTGCTAAAAACGGAAAAAACACATCTGTTTCAATGATTTATAACGGTGTTCCTATGGCTGTAATTCTTGGTGATACAACCTGGTACCTTGTTTCACCTGAAGATAAAAGCTATATTGTAATTCCTAAAAAGGCTATTGAGGATGTGGCTAAAGACGATGAATTTGCACAGCTTATTTTAGGCGATCCATTCAGCTTTAACCAAACAATAACCAATCAAACAACTGTTAAAGAAGACGGTGTTACTTATAACGTTGTTGAGTACGATACAGGTAATAAGGATTATTACGTAGGTAAAACTCTCATAAAAACAACATCAACTGATAACAGCGTTGTTTACTATGATTCAGTTTCACCAATTGCGCCAATGTCATTGTTTACGCCACCTGCAGATTATGTTGAAACTGTTTTGAGCGAAAGCAATGCAAGTGAAATAATTGATACCTTGGAGCCAACCGTAGGTGAATAAAATGTACAAAGTAGCATTAGTAACAGGTGGCTCAAGGGGTATTGGTGCAGATATTTGCCGTTGCCTTGCTAAATCAGGCTACCGTGTAGCAATTAATTATAATAACTCACAAAACGAAGCTCTTGCATTAAAGCAGGAGCTTTCAGCCATAACAGATGTTGAAATTTTTAAAGCAGATGTTTCCTCATCGGCTGAGGTTGAGCAAATGTTTTTGAGTATTGAAAAAGCATTAGGTAATGTTACCTTGCTTGTAAATAATGCAGGTATTGCACAGCAAGCGCTTTTTACCCATATTACTGATGAAATGTGGCAAAAAATGCTTGATGTAAATCTTACAGGTGTTTTTAACTGTAGTCGAAGAGCCTTACCCAATATGATAAGTGCACATAGTGGTAACATAATAAATATAAGCTCAATGTGGGGGCAGGTCGGTGCATCAATGGAGGTGCATTATTCTGCAGCAAAAGCAGGTGTTATAGGCCTTACAAAGGCACTTGCTAAAGAGGTTGGTCTTTCCGGTGTAAGGGTTAATGCAGTTGCGCCCGGCGCAATTTCTACTGATATGCTTGCAGAATTTACCGAGGAAGATAAGGCTGAGCTTAAGGAGCAAACACCACTATACAGGCTTGGCGAAGTAAACGATGTTGCAAAGGCTGTATGCTTTCTTGCTTCGGAGGATTCCTCATTTATTACCGGTCAAGTAATTTCTGTAAACGGAGGCTTTGTGATATAATGCTTTTTAAAAAGAAAAATAAAGCCCCTGAGGGTTATTCATACAAGCCACCTCAGTATACAAGAGATGAAAAGATTGCAATTCAAAAAATTGTTTCATCAATTCCCGTAACACGTAAGCTTTTATCTCAAGAGCTGCTTGTAACGGCAATTAATAATTTTGTTGTTAAAAACATAAAAATCGGTTCAACAGCTGCACACCATGTTAATACAACAAAGCATCCACAGTTGTTTTTTCAGTCCTTACGAGATTTAATTTCAAGCACACAGGAGCTGCAAAAAATTGAAGCCTATTGGCGTTTTGATGGGCATACGCCAACAGAGCAGCTTGAAGATTTGGAAGCACGTAAGGATAAAATAATCAGAGGCTTTATTTACGAGTCCTTTGCAGAGCTTGTGGAAAAAATCAACGGTGCTAACATTCCTTCAAAAAAGCAAAAGCTATTTGATGAATACCAATCAGCCTTGTTAAATAATATGGATATATGTGGCGAAGAAAATTTTGAGTTTTTTAAAAATCTTTGTCGCGATAAATTAAATATAGTGGAATAAAGGAGAATAAAAATGGCTTACTTAACAGATATCGAAATAGCACAAAGCTGTACCATGCAGCCTATTGCAGAAATTGCAGAAAAGGCAGGTATAGGCAACGAGTTTTTAGAGCCTTACGGCAGATACAAGGCAAAGGTTGATTTATCTTATTTAAAAACAAAAGATAAAGATGGTAAACTTGTTCTTGTTACAGCAATTACACCAACACCTGCAGGCGAGGGTAAAACAACCACAACAATCGGCCTTGCAGACGGTATGAATATTCTTGGTCATAACACCTGTGTTGCTCTTCGTGAGCCTTCACTCGGCCCTGTATTCGGTGTTAAGGGTGGTGCAGCAGGTGGAGGCTACGCACAGGTTGTTCCTATGGAGGATATTAACCTTCACTTTACAGGCGACTTCCATGCGATCGGTGCAGCAAACAATCTTCTTGCAGCAATGCTTGATAACCACATTCAGCAGGGTAATGCTCTCGGTATAGATGTTAAGAGAATCACCTGGAAGCGCTGTGTTGATATGAACGACCGTCAGCTTCGTAATGTAATTGACGGTTTAGGTGGAAGAATGCAGGGCGTTCCTCGTGAGGATGGTTTTGATATAACTGTTGCAAGTGAAATTATGGCTGTTTTCTGCCTTGCAACATCTATTACAGACCTTAAAGAAAGACTTGCAAGAATTGTTGTTGCTTATACTTACGATGGTAAGCCCGTTACCTGTGGTGATATTAAAGCACAGGGCGCTATGACAGCTCTTCTTGTAGATGCAGTTAAACCAAACCTTGTGCAGACACTTGAAGGTACACCTGCTTTTGTTCACGGTGGTCCATTTGCAAATATTGCACACGGCTGTAATACCGTTCTTGCTACAAAAATGGCATTAAGAACTGCAGATTATACAATTACAGAGGCAGGCTTTGGTGCTGACCTTGGTGCAGAAAAGTTCCTTGATATTAAGTGCCGTGCAGCAGGCATTAAGCCAAATGCAGTTGTAGTTGTTGCAACAGTACGTGCTCTTAAAATGCACGGTGGCCTTAGAAAAGACCAGCTTGGTGAAGAGAATATTGAAGCACTTGAAAAGGGTATTCCAAACCTTCTTCGCCACGTTTCAAACATTAAAAATGTTTATAAGCTTCCTTGCGTTGTTGCTGTTAACAGATTCCCAACAGATACAGATGCTGAAATTGATTTCATAATTTCAAAGTGTAAAGAGCTTGGTGTTAACACTGTGCTTTCAACTGTTTGGGCAGATGGTGGCAAGGGTGGCGTAGAGCTCGCTAAAGAGGTTGTGCGCCTTTGCAACGAAGAGGATAATTCAAGCTTTACATATTCTTATGAGGATGCTACAACAATTGAAGAAAAGCTTAATGCTATTGTTACAAAGGTTTACGGTGGTACAGGCGTAGAGCTTACAGCAAATGCTAAAAAGCAGATGGAATCCCTTGTGGCAGATGGCTTTGGCAACCTTCCTGTATGTGTTGCTAAAACACAGTACAGCTTTTCAGATGACCCTGCAAAGCTTGGCGCTCCCGAAGGCTTTAAGGTAACTGTAAGAAATCTTAAGGTTTCAGCAGGTGCAGGCTTCATAGTTGCCCTTACAGGCGACATTATGACTATGCCCGGTCTTCCAAAGAGCCCTGCAGCAGAACGAATTGATGTTACAGAAGACGGTAAAATTACAGGTCTTTTCTAATATGAATGGTGCTACTTGGATTTCTTTATTCCTTATATATTTCGTTATTTTTTATACGTCATATAAAAAGAAGAAATTTATAAAAAACAGGCAAAAAAATAAGGGTAAGGGTATTAAAGAAATGGAAGAAATTATTAAAAAATATATGAACAAACCTGTTGTTCTCAGCCTTATTGATGATTCCTTCGATAATGAGGGCGAAATTATCAGCTATTCAGACGGATGGATAGTTTTTAAAACTAAAAAAGGTCAGGAACACGCAATTAACTGTGATTTTATTATTAAAATCAGAGAAAAGAAAACTAAATCTAAATAATTACGGAGTAAAAATATGGAAAACACACCAGAAAAGAAAAAAATAGTTTTAAGCTGTATTCAGCCTACAGGTACACCTACCTTGGGCAATTACCTGGGTGCACTTAAAAACTGGGCAAGCATGTGTGATGAGTATGATTGCCTTTACGGCGTTGCTGACCTTCACTCTATTACTGTGCCTACCTTCCGTGAAAACCCACAGCAGCTTAAAAAGAATACACTTGAGCTTTATGCATTGCTGCTTGCAATTGGCCTTGACCCTGAAAAGAACATCATTTTTGTTCAAAGCCAGGTGCCGACCCACGCACAGCTTGGCTGGATTTTAAACTGCTACACACAGTTCGGCGAAGCATCTCGTATGACTCAGTTTAAAGAAAAAAGTCAGCGCTTGGGTGAAAATATTTCTGTAGGTCTTTTCGATTACCCTGTGCTAATGGCTGCAGATATTCTTATTTATAATGCAGACTATGTGCCCATCGGCGCAGACCAAAAGCAGCACCTTGAACTTGCAAGAAATATTTGTGATAGATTTAATTCTATTTATGGCAGTGTGCTCAAAACTCCTGACCCGTTTATAGGCAAAGCAGGTGCAAAAATTACATCGCTTCAAGACCCAACAAAGAAAATGAGTAAGTCAGATGATAATCCAAAGTCATATATTTCAATGCTTGATGAGCCAAGCGTTATTATGAAAAAGATTAAGTCTGCTGTTACCGATAGTGATGCTTGTGTTCGCTATGCAGAGGGTAAGGATGGCATTAATAATCTTATGACCATATATTCCTGCTGTACAGGTAAAAGCTTTGAGGAAATTGAAGAAGAATTTAAGGGCAAGGGCTACGGCGAATTTAAGGTTGCTGTAGCAGAGGCAGTTATTGCAGAGCTTGCACCGATACAGGCACGCTATAAAGAGCTTATAAGCGATAAAAAGTACCTTGAAGAGTGTATGAGAAAGGGCGCAGAAATGGCAACAAGAATATCTCAAAGAACATTAAATAAGGTAATGAAAAAGGTAGGCTTCTACCAAGCGTAATTTATAAATATCAAAACAGCTGTTTTCCATATCGGAAAACAGCTGTTTATCTTTATTGATTATTTGAAGCTTATAAAATAATCATTATTATTCAGTGGGCCACCCGTCATAAGCTCGGGTGCAGCATTCTTAACATGGGAAAGTGTTCTTATAAGTCCACTGTTTTTTATTTTAAGCTTTTTAACAAGTCTGTAGGGGAAAGCCATTGTCTGTGTAAATACTGTGTAGTATGCAGAGCCTTCCTCGTGCTTTACAAGCGAGCCGTCAAGAATAGAGTGGAAGGTAGCATAAATAATATCCATAACCTTCGTATCGCCAATTTCTTTTGCAGCCTTTTTATTAATAGCCTTGCCGAAAGAAATAAAGTTCATTATTCTTGCAGCCTTTTTAACCGTCAGCTTATCAAGCCACTTTAAAACAGGCCTTGCAATAATCCATATTTTATCTGCCTTTTTCTCTGTTATGCCAAGGCAGGCAACAAGTGCAGAAAAATCTCTTTTTTCATTTTTTACTGCAGCTGCAATAACCTTTGTAAAGAGCCTTGTAGCGTGCTCTTTAAGGTAATTGTTTGTATAGGTTTCACCCTTGTATTCAAATTCTCTCAGATGTTCGGTTTTAATATCAAGTCCATCCTCGTATGCGTCAACGTACACAATAGGGGCAGGGTAGCCACTTATAGATGCAACATTCATTTCGTAAAATGGGTTGCCGTTTTCAGATTCTATTCGTCTTATGTGCTGCATATGTGAGTGGCCTGTAAACATCATAGGGAAGCCTATATCAGCAAAGCGCTTACAAAGCCTTTCTCTGTATTCTACGGAGCCTCTGCCGTTTATAACTCTGTCAAATTCTGTTAGGTGCAGGTGGTGGTGCTGCATACCAAAAACAATATCACCACGTTTTTTTGCAAGGCTTGTTTGCTCAGTTATCCACGCAAAGTGCTCTTCAGAGTAGCCGGAGCCACCTTCACCGTTTTGGTCATCATCAAGGCAAAAAACGGTTACACCCTCGCAAGGCCTTACAACGTACGAAACCTTATCCTGGTGTGTGTGAAATTCAGAGAGTGCTTCATCTCCGCCAAAATCCTTGTAAAAGGGGAATAATTGGTTAGGTCCCAGTGTTTCAACATCGTTATATGTATTTTCACCCTCGTATCTTCTTGGATTACCGTCGCAGCACCAGTCGTGTGTAGCTGTAATAACATATACAGGCTTATGCTTTTTAAATTCGTAAAGAAGCTCTCTCATTTCCTCGTGTGAGCAAAGCTCACCATCGTTTGAAAGGTCGCCTGCGATAAGTAAAAACTCTGCATTCGAATTTTTAACAGCTTCTAATGCAGCTATTATGGCGCCTCTTGAGGGTGCAAGCATCTTTTGGTCGGAGCCTGCACGTCTTTCGTAAGCCTCACCGCTTACACCTAATTTTTCTGAATAATAATGGGGGTCTGCTATAACAGCAAATGTAGTTATTTTTTTCATATATACCCTCGTTAAACTTAATAATGTAACTACTTATATTTAAAATTCAAGTCCTTCAGGCATTGAGCCCCACACAATTCTTATTGTTGAGCCGTAGCGTTTGTATTTTATAGGGTTAAGTATATCTGTATATTGCTGCTTTTTAAGTGCATGCAGGAACGCAGTAGCCATTTCATTGTCGGTGAACTTAAGTGTCATATCCAATGTAATTGTAAATGGAATACCCATATGGAAAACCTTAAAGCCTGTAAGCCACCAGTGCTTTTCGGGTCCTCTTGAAAATACGTATTCACCCTGGTTATAAAAGTCAAACTGCATTTCAATAAGGTCCTCGTCATCAGCACAGTCGTATTGCATAACCTTTTCGGGGTCTCTGTTGTAAAGACCGATTTCGGCACCTGCTGTAATACCGTATTGACCCTTCCAGAGCTGTATCATCCACTCCTTGCCCTTGTACTCAAATTCAATACGCTTTGTATCAAAAATCATACCGGTGAGAGGAGCTGCCATATCAAAGCCAACGTTGTAGCCAAAGTATCTCTGCCAAGGGTAAAGTGGTGTGTAGAATATGCCTTGTGCCTCATCGTATGCAAAGCCTGCAGTTTCGAGCACCTTACTTGCTGTATTCGGATCGCTTGCAAAAAGCAGATCCTGAATATCCTTAACAGGCTCTTCTTTTATGCCTGTGTTAGGCTTTTTTGTAGTTGTCTCAATTGGTGTGGTGGTCTCTGTGTTAGTATCTTGTGGAGGGTTTGTAGTATTGTTTACAGGCTTTCTTGTTGTGCTTGGCGCAGTTGTTGCTTGCGTTGATGGTATAATTTGCTGATTGATTGTAATGTTTTCTGTATAGTCAGCAATAGGGGTGCTTGTTGTACCCTCTCCCATATCAACATCAACACTGTTTTTATCTTTTGTGATAAGCGACCTTGTAAATTCAGCAAGGCCACAGCCTGAAAAACAGATAATAATCGCAAGTAAAAGCGAAACCATTGTTGTAAGCTTTACAAATTTTTTCATAACAAAGTCCTTTCTTGCTTAGCGCAAATCGACATATTTACATTAATATAACATATATTATCCAACTTGTCATTAACTTTCTGTAAAATTAATCGTCATTGACAAAACTATTTATTAAGATATATAATTTATCTAATTGATATTTAAAAGATAACAGGTGATTATATGTACGAAAAGCTTAAAGAAATAGTTTGTGCAGCAAACATCGAGCTTCACGCTCACGGTCTGGCGCCGTTTACCTGGGGTAATGTTTCTCAGGCAGATAGGGAGGCAGGCGTTTTTGCTATTAAACCGTCAGGCGTTCCTTATAGCGAGCTCACTCCTGAAAAAATGGTGGTTGTTTCAATAGAAGACGGTACGGTTGTTGAAGGTGATTATAACCCATCATCAGATACACCTACACACTACATTCTTTATAAAGAAATTACAGACCTTAATGCAGTTGTGCATACACATTCCGTTAATGCCTCAGCGTTTGCTCAGGCAGGCAGAGATATACCTGTTTACGGTACAACACACGCAGATTTTTCTTACACCGGTGTTCCTTGTGCAAGGGCATTAACGGAGCAAGAGGTTAAAACGGAATACGAGCTTAACACAGGTAAGGTAATTATTTCGCATTTCCGTGAAAATAACTTTGATGTTCAGTCAACGCCTGCAGTGCTTGTTCGTTCACACGCTCCGTTTGTTTTTGGTAAAAATGCAAGCGATGCTGTTCACAATGCAGCTGTGCTCGAAATTGTTGCCGAAATGGCAATGAAAACAGAAACACTTAACAGTGGTGTTACACCAATAGATAAATATCTTTCAGATAAGCATTATTTCAGAAAACACGGTAAGGATGCCTATTACGGGCAAAAATAATTGTTATGGCAGAGTTTACACATTTGCATCTTCATACAGAATATAGCCTTCTCGATGGCGCTTGCCGTATCGAGGAGTTAGCTTCCTGTGCCAAAAGTTTAGGTTTTAAAAGCCTTGCTATTACAGACCACGGTGTGCTTTACGGTGCTGTTGCATTCTATAAGGCTTGCAAGGCGCAAGGTATAAAGCCTATTATTGGTTGCGAGGTTTACGTAGCTCCAAGAAGCCGATTTGATAAGGTGCACAATGTTGACAGTCAACGCTATCACCTTATATTGCTTTGTAAAAATGAAACAGGCTATAAAAATCTTATAAAGCTTGTTTCAAGCGCTTGGGTAGATGGTTTTTATACAAAGCCAAGGGTTGATAGAGAGATTCTTGAAAAGTACCACGAGGGCTTGATTGCACTTTCGGGTTGCCTTTTTGGTGAGGTTGCGCAAAAAATTACTCAAAGAGATTTTGAGGGAGCAGCCGAAACTGCTTGCTGGTATAAAAGTGTATTTGGTGAAGGTAATTACTACCTTGAGGTACAAAACCACGGAATGCTTGAGGAAAAGGATGTTCTCGACGGTGTTTTAGGTATTAGCCGACAGCATAATATTCCTATTGTAGCTACTAACGATGTTCATTATATTAAAAAAGAAGATTCTGAAATACAGAATGTTCTTATTGCGATACAAACCAACAAGGTCGTAGGCGATAGCAACGCTCTTGCTTTTGAAAACGATGAATTTTATTTGAAAAGCGCAGATGAAATGGCTCTTGCTTTTGTCGATTACCCTGAGGCTATACAACACACACAAATTATTGCACAGCAATGTAATTTTGATTTTGAATTTGGTGTTACAAAGCTTCCACTTTTTGATATTCCACAAGATGACCATGAGTTCTATCTGAAAAATGAGTGCATTAGAGGCTTGAAAGAGCTTAAAGGAGAAATATCCGAAGAATATGCTCAAAGGCTTGAATACGAGCTTTCTGTAATAAGCCAAATGGGCTTTAACGATTATTTTTTAATTGTTGCAGACTTTATTCGTTTTGCTAAAGAGAACGGTATACCTGTAGGGCCGGGCAGAGGCTCTGCAGCAGGTAGCCTTTGCGCTTATGCCTTAGGTATAACAGGTATTGACCCTATAGAGCATAAGCTTCTTTTTGAGCGCTTCTTAAACCCTGAAAGGGTAAGTATGCCCGATATTGATATTGATTTCTGCTACGAGCGTAGGGGCGAGGTGATAGATTACGTTACCCGTAAATACGGTGCAGATAGAGTTGCTCAAATTGTAACCTTTGGTACTATGCAGGCTAAGGCTGCTGTAAGAGATGTTGCAAGAGCCTTAGGATTTCCGTACAGTACAGGCGATGTTGTTGCAAAGCAAATTACACGTGATTATAAAAATATCAGTGATGCACTTAATAAAAATGCAGAGCTGAAGGCGTTATACAATAGCGACCTTGATATTAAAAAGGTTATTGATACAGCTATCAGGGTTGAGGGTATGCCAAGGCACGCCTCCACCCACGCAGCAGGAGTTGTTATTACCCGTGATGATGTTTCCTGCTATGTACCACTTGCTAAAAACGGGGACCAAACTGTAACACAGTTTACTATGACTGAAATTGAGCAGCTCGGACTTTTAAAAATGGACTTTCTCGGTTTAAGAACACTTACTGTTATAAACGACGCAGTAAAGTATGTTCATAAAACCGCCCCCGACTTTGATATTAAAAGAATTCCTCTTGATTGCCAAGAGATTTTCAGCGAAATGTCAAAGGGTAATACTTTAGGTATATTCCAATGCGAAAGTGGTGGAATGACAAACCTTATTGTTAATATGAAGCCAACCTGCTTTGCAGATATTGCAGCAGCAATTGCCCTTTACAGACCGGGTCCGATGTTCTTTATAGACACATACCTTGATAACCGTAAAAATCCAAGTCATATACAGTACAGAACGCCACTTTTAAAAGATATTCTTGATGAAACAAATGGCTGTATGGTGTACCAGGAGCAGATAATGCAGATATTCAGAACTCTTGCAGGGTACTCATACGGCAGAGCCGATGTTGTTCGCAGAGCAATGAGCAAAAAGAAGCGTGACGTTATGGAAAGCGAACGTGAAATATTTGTTAACGGCTTAAAGAATGAAAACGGTGAATATATAATAAACGGTGCTGTACGTAACGGTATTGATAGAAAAACAGCAGATGATATTTTTTCGGATATGATATCCTTTGCCTCTTACGGCTTTAATAAGAGCCATACAGCAGCGTACGGCTTGGTTGCATATCAAACAGCATACCTTAAGGTTATGTACCCTAAAGAGTTTATGGCAGCTCTTTTAACAAGCGTTATTGGTGAAGAGTCTAAGACCGTTTTGTATATAAATGAATGTAACAGATTAGGAATTAATGTTGTTTCACCACATGTTAATCGCAGTACGGTTTCCTTTGAGGTTTCAGACAATGAAATTATATTCTCTTTGTTGGCAATTAAAAATATCGGTCGCGCATTAATAATAAAAATTAATCAATCAAGAATGCTTGACGGTAATTTTAAAAGCTATTGGGATTTTTGTAAACGAATCTACGGCCCCGAGCTTAACAGGAGAGCATTAGAGTGCCTTATTAAAGCAGGTGCTCTCGATGGACTTGATATGAATCGTAACGAAATGATTCGCAATATGGACCTTGCTTTAGAAAGCGCATCAAAAGAAAGCGATATGTACGCAGGTGGTCAGCTTGATATGTTTTCTGCCTTCGGTGGCGAAAGCTTTTCAAACGAGCCTGTTTTTGCCCACTTTGATGAATTTCCTAAGGATGAGCTTTTAAGCTTTGAAAAAGAGGTTGCAGGTCTGTATTTCTCAGGTCATCCGTTGGAAGAGTATCGAACTGTAAGTGAAAATCTCGGTTGCCCTAAAACTATTGATTTACAAGAGCTTGTTGAAGCAGAGCGTGGTAACGAAATAGATAATAAGCCTGTTTCCTTCCTTTGTATTGTTTCAAGCACAAAGAAAAAGGTTACTAAAAGAGATGAAACAATGGCCTTCTCTGTTGTTGAGGATTTGTACGGCAGTATAGAGCTTATTGTTTTTCCTAAAATCTACGCCACATATGCACCCTTGCTTAGCTCAGGCAGCATAATTCTTGTTGAGGGTAAGCTTTCTGTTAAGGATGATGAAATTAAGCTTATTGCTGAAAAAATAAGTGTTGCACCTAAAACTGCAGCTGTCCCTGTAAAAAAAGAGGGTAAGGGTAGTGCAAGTAACAAAAAGAAGGGCGTTTTCTTAAGATTAGATACAGCAGACCAAGAAAAAATTTCAGCAATTAAAAATTTAATTTCAATTTTTGAGGGCAACACACCTGTGTATTTGTATTTTAAAGATACAAACAAATACGAATTTTTAGGTCAAAGCCTTTTAACAAGTGTAAATAAACCTTTAGAAATTGAGTTGAAACACATTTTAGGCGACGAAAATGTTGTTATTGTGGTGTGATTTAAATTTTAATGCCTATTTTTAACAATTTCTCTTGTAAGATTATATTTTGTATGATATAATCCATAAGGTTAAAAAACATAACAATGTTTGTTTTTGGAGGTACTTGAAAGTGAAAACAATTGGTGTTCTTACAAGTGGTGGCGACGCACCCGGCATGAATGCTGCTATTCGTGCAGTTGTTAGAAGTGGTTGCGAAAGTGGTATGCGAGTTATGGGTATCCGTCGTGGCTATAAAGGTCTTTGCGAGGGCGATATGTACGAAATGAACCTTCGTTCTGTATCAGATATTATCCACCGTGGTGGCACAATGCTCTATTCAGCTCGTTGCCCTGAGTTTGCAGACCCTGAGGTACAGGATAAGGCTGTTGAGGTTTGTAAGCAATTCGGTCTTGACGGTATTGTTACAATCGGTGGCGACGGTACATTCAAGGGCGCTCGTGCTCTTACTCTCAAGGGTATTCCTTGTATCGGTATTCCCGGCACTATCGATAACGATATTGCATCCTGCGAATATACAATAGGCTACGATACAGCTCTTAACACAGTTATGGATATGGTAGACAGAATTCGTGATACTACAGAATCTCACGACAGATGCTCTATCGTTGAGGTTATGGGTAGAAATGCAGGTTACCTTGCGCTTAATGCAGGTATTGCTGTAGGTGCTACTTGCATCCTTATTCCTGAGGTTGATTATGATATTGATTCATACATCATCGAAAGAATGAAGAGAACTCAAAAAACAGGTAAAGAGCACTTCGTTATTGTTGTTGCTGAGGGTGTTAAGGGTATCGACTCTGCTTCTCTTGCAAAATATATTGAGCAAAAAACAGGTGTTGAAAGCCGTGCAACTGTTCTCGGCCATGTACAGAGAGGTGGCTCACCATCTGTTCGTGATAGAGTTCTTGCAAGTAAAATGGGCTTCTATGCTGTTCAACTTCTTAAGCAGGATATAGGTAACAGAGTTGTTGCAACAAAGAACGACCAGATTGTTGATTACGATATTATCGAAGCTCTTAATATGAAAAAATCTATTGATCTTGAGCTTTACAGAATTGCAAACGAAATTTCTATCTAATCAAATTTTTAAGCAAAACGACCTTGCGTAAGCAGGGTCGTTTTTTGATATTTTTTTACATTTATAAAAATCACTTTTGTGCACAAATTAAGTTTGTGTCGGAGGTGAAAATGTGAAAAAATACAAAGTCATATTGTCATTTTTTTCTGTTTTTTTAAGTGGTCTTTTACTTATATATACATTTTTATTGATACCCCCTAAAGAGCCTGAACAAGCTAATGTTTTAGTTGATGGTGTTAAAGGCAAAATTTACGGTTTTAGCGAAGAGCTTGTCAATAGATTAAATATTCCGAATAATAACCAAAGTGATATAACACCAAAGGCCTTAGAAAAAGCTTATTTGGGAGGCTTTCCTGTAGGCTTTAAGTTATATGCAGATGGTGTTGTAATTGTTGATACAGAGGCTGTAGATACTGAAAATGGAATGGTTGATACAGCAAAAAAAGCAGGGCTGATAGTTGGTGATGTAATAAAGGAAATAAACGGTAATGCAGTTACCTCAAATAACCAGGTTTCAAATATAATTGAGCAAAGCAACGGAGCAAAAATTTCATTAAAAATACTTCGTAACGGTGAGTTTTTTAATGTAAACTTTAATACCGAATTTTCTGTTAGCGAAGGTAAGTATAAAGCAGGTATATGGATAAGGGACAGCTCTGCAGGAATAGGCACAGTAACCTTTTGTACGCAAAAGGGTTACTTTGCATCCTTGGGGCACGCCGTGTGTGATATTGATACAAAACAAATTATTCCCATTTCACAGGGGGAAACCACCGATGTATCAATTGTAAATTATACAAGAGGTAAAAGTGGTATGGCAGGTGAGCTTTGTGGTTATTTGGAAAGCGAAAAAACAGGTAATGTATTTCATAATAGTGAATTAGGTGTGTACGGCAATTTTAATACCTTACCTTCAACGCCTTTGGTTGAAATAGCTCCTGCAGAGGTTGTTCAAACAGGTGATGCAACAATTTTTACAACACTTGAAGACGGGAAAATACAAGAATATAAAATACAAATAACAGGTATAGATAAAAAATCAACGGAAAATAAGCACCTTGTAATAAGGGTAACAGACGATGCACTAATCAATAAAACGGGTGGTATTATACAAGGAATGTCAGGTAGTCCTATAATACAAAACGGTAAGCTTGTAGGTGCTGTTACCCACGTTTTTTTAAATGACCCAACAGGTGGCTACGGTATCTTTGCAGAAACAATGCTTGAGAATGTTCACTTAATATCAAATGAAACAGAATAGTGTGTCTAATATATTTTTCTTGTTGCACTTTGAAAATATTGTGGTATATTAAATACAACTAATCTTTTCAAGGAGAGCAAATATGGATTTTGAAAAAATAATTTCGGAAAGATTTTCTGTAAGAAGCTTTAAACAAGAGCATTTACCACAAGCTGTAATTGATAAAATATTAGAAGCAGGGCATAAAGCACCTACAGGCTGCAATTATCAGCCACAAAGGATACTTGTGCTTAATACCGATGGCTCTGTAGAAAAGCTGCGTGGCTGCACAAAATGCCACTTTAACGCACCCACAGCAATGCTTGTTTGCCACAATGCAAACGAAAGCTGGAAAAGACCTTACGATGGCGCATTATCATCACCTGTAGATGCCGTAATAGTTGCAACACATATGCTGCTTGCTGCACAGCAGGAGGGGGTAGGCTGCTGTTGGGTGATGCACTTTGACCCAACTGCCATGAAAAATACATTTAACATACCCGAAAATATTGAGCCTGTAGCACTTCTTGTTATGGGCTACCCTGCAGATGATGCAAAGCCACTTGATATGCACTACAAATCAAAACCTATTGATGAAGTAGTGTTCTACGATTCGTTCTAATATATAAAATTGAAAGTAAGCTGTATACTTGAGGTGAAAGTATATAGCTTACTTTATCTTTTTCTTGATATTTGCATTTGTGTATGCTAAAATTATTTAAATTAAAATATGAGGAGTTTTTTTATGAAAAAGCTTTATTTTATTACAGGCAGTCAGGATTTATACGGAGAAGAAACCTTAAAACAGGTCGCTGTCGACAGTAAAGAAATGGTTGCTTTTCTTAACGAAAAAATCAGCAAGATAGAAATTATATGGAAGCCTACAGTTCGTAGCAGCGAAGAGGCAGAGGATGTTCTTATTGAAGCATCAGCCGATAAAGAGTGTGTTGGTGTAATCACCTGGATGCATACCTTTTCACCTGCAAAAATGTGGATAAAGGGCTTGCAGGCTCTTACAAAGCCACTTCTTCACTTACATACACAATACAACAGAAAATTACCTTATGCTACTATTGATATGGACTTTATGAACCTTAATCAATCAGCACACGGTGATAGAGAATATGGCTTTATTTGTACTCGCCTTGGAATCAACCGTGAGGTTGTTGCAGGCTACTACAAAAATGAGAGTGTTCTTAAAAGAATACAGCGCTTTGCAGATGTTGCTTGTGCAATGAATTGCTCACATAACCTTCGCGTTGCAATGTTTGGTAACAATATGCGTGATGTTGCCGTTACCGATGGTGATAGGGTAGAGAGTGAAATCCGTTTCGGTTGGAATGTGAATTACTACGGTATTGGTGATTTAGTTGAATATATTGATGCTGTAACTGATGCACAGGTTGCAGAAAAGCTCGCTGAGTTAACTGCTAAGTATGATATGGATACCGATAATATTGAAGCTGTTAAAGAGCAGGTTAAATATATTGTAGCCTTCGAAAAATTCTTTGCAGATAAAAAGATTGGCGCATTTACAGATACATTTGAGGACCTTCATGGCTTAAAGCAGCTTCCCGGTCTTGCTTCTCAGGAAATGATGTCAAAGGGTATAGGCTTTGGTCCTGAGGGCGACTATAAAACAAGTGCCTTGATGGCTGTGCTTTGCAATATGGCAGAGGGTAGAGAGGGTGCAACAGCATTCCTTGAGGACTATACATATGACCTTACAGAGGGTGCAGAGCTTGAGCTTGCATCTCATATGCTTGAGGTTAGCCCTGTATTTGCTGCATCAAAGCCTAAAATTCAGGTGCATCCACTTGGTATTGGTGGTAAGGCAGACCCTGCAAGACTTGTTTTTGATGGTATTCAAGGTAAAGGTATTGCAGTTTCAATGGTAGATATGGGCACACATTTCCGTCTTATTTGTGCAGATATTGAGCTTACAAAGCAGCCTGAAGAAATGCCAAAGCTCCCTGTTGCAAGAGTTATGTGGAAAATTCTTCCCGATTTTGCCGAGGGTGCAGAAAAGTGGATTTATGCAGGTGGCGCACACCACGCCGTTGTTTCAACTGCACTTACCAAAGAAGATATTGCACTTTTTGCAAAGCTTACAAATACTGAAGTTATATTCATAGGTTAATCTATTTTGAAAAAGCCCCACTCTGCTGAGTGGGGCTTTTAATATATGCTTTATTTTTCTAATATTTGACCTGCAAGCTCATCAACCATTTCTTTTGTATCTTCATCAAGATTGTTATAGTAATCTCCAAGGCTAAAATCCTCATCAAAATAGTTGAATTCATATCTGTTTAGATTTATTTCGCCGTTGTTTATTGCTTTTAGGTAATCCTCTAAGCTTAATCCACCGATAAAGGCACCCCTTAGCACAAAGTTTCCGTTATGCACAGCGATGTCAACATACGCCTCTGTTTCAGGACCTTCGCATCTTTTGTGAGCGATATTAGATGCTTCGTTTTCTCTGTCATATATGGACCAGTAGGAATCACTGAAGTGGGCATACTCCTTTGGCAGGGGTGTTGTAATCTCGCCTAAATCATATATGTTCTTAAAGGTTATATATCTTTCGTGATTTGGCTTTTCCTTTGATGTGTAGTAGTCGGAGTATTCATCTGTAAGCTCATCAAAAACAAGGTACTTATCTTCGCCAACGGTTAGAGGATGTATGCTGTTAACATCTACTGAAATGCAAATATCCTCTTCGTAAACCGAAATTGAATTTATTTTTAATCTGACATTTTGAGGTGTTTCATTTACTTTTTTGTTTAATGCACCTTGGAAAATAAGCATACCAAAGGGTATAAGAAGTTGAATAATAAGTATAATTATTAAAATTATTTTTCCTTTACTTTTAAACATCAAGCTCACCTCCGTTGATTTGTGGTGTTGCTTTTTCTTTTTTTGCTTTTTTTAGTAAGGCAAGGTTCGTTGTGAGTAAAGCGATGCCTGCAATAAGCATAATTATTGCCAATAAGAGTATATCTTCGCTAAATATAATAATTATCCTTACAAGGCAAACCAATAATGCTATAAGGCCGATGTTAAAATCAAGAAAATTATTTTCCTTTGTTCCCGAAATCATAAATAAAACAGAAGCAATCATCGCTATTACAATGGCAGCAACAGGAACATCATCACAGAAAATAAATGTAAGAGCTGTTATTGCTATACCGGTTATGCATTTTAATAGCTTTACTCTATTTTGCTTAAAGTCTTTGCCGTTTAACATAAAGCCTGCAAGTATCATTCCTGCACATAAAAGCCACTTGAAAATAAGAGTCAAAACAGATTTCAAATCGAGGTTCATATTAAAAATACTATCCTCATTTAAGTCAGGTGTTATAGCAAATGTAAGCAGTAGCATCGAAATCATTAAACCAAGTGAGCCAATAACATTAAATGCTTTTTTATTTTCTTTACCGTAAGCAATTAGGCCTGTAAAGTATGCAGTAAACAATGCATACCAGCTTGTAGAATAAAATATGCCGTTATCTAAGTTTATATTGTAAACAAACAGCAATCCGCCAACTGCAACAGTAGAAGCTATAAGTCCGAATTGTATACGGGCAGATTTATCTTTTTTATATGCAAGTATGGTATAAAGAATACCTAAACCAACGAATATAGTGGAAAATATGCATGATGTATATTCATAATCACCATAGTAGCTTGATAGTACAGAATCAAAGCTAAGGGAAAGTATATAGTACGGAATCAACGGTGATACAGCATCCATAATATATATTGCAGGTAAAATTGTTAAACAGGTTGCTAATAAGAATATTGTGGCTGAAATGTTTATATCAAAAATACCGTTTATAAGCGCAAATGTAGCTATTACACCAATACTCCACAAAATTGAAGCTGATTCCCGCCAGGCTGTTTTTTCGCGCTTTTTAAAGTACGTGAACGCTGCAAAGCCTTGGCCGATAAGTATAGGAAAAAAGCTAAATATGCTTTTTGTAATAATACCAAAATTTTCCCAACCGATAAATAAAAAGAATACCAAAGAAAGTGCAATGAAAATTGAACCCAGCACGGAAAACACGATAATTAAGTTTTTGTTTAACCGAGGAGCATCCTCATTATCAATTTCAACCTTTCTTTTTTCTCCGTATATTAATTCTTCTATAGAAACATCAAATATTTCTGCAAGATTTTCAATCATTTCAATATCTGGCTGTGTTCTGTTATTCTCCCAAGAGGAAACAGCCTGCCTTGAAACAAACAGCTTTTCTGCTAACTCCTCTTGGCTTAAGTTGTTTGCTGTTCTTAACCGTTTTATGCTTTTTGCAATCTTGTTCAAAAAAATCACCTCGATTTTGTAAATGAGATTTGCATCTCTCGACCTTATTTAATCATATTTTATCTTGTTTGTCATTAGTAATCATTAATTTATACTTGATACATTTTGTTGCGCAGTAAATTTCAACGATTTTTGAATGATTTTATACTTTTTTATAATCTTTATTTTTAATGTGTCAAAGCAATCGACAAAATTCGACAAATCATCCCAAAACCTAAGTGTTTTCAAGGGTTTTGAGAGTCGATTTTTTGTTTAATGTAACGATTATACTAAACATCTATTGATAATTTTGCATATGAGTGCTATAATTTGTTCACTTGTTTAGGAGGTGTTAAAAATGATTAAAAAACTATCCGTTTTATTAACGGATGAAAAGGAAGAAGCAACCCTTAAGCTTGCCTCAATTTTAAGAAACAGCAAAATGGATGTGAAGCTTTGTGCTAAAAACGGAGCAGAGCTTTTAAGGTTGTATGAGGATTATCAGCCTGATGTTATTGTCTTAGATGCTTTTTTACAGCATATAGATGCCATGGGTGTTTTGTCTCGTATTAATATGAAGGACCCTGTAAAAAGGCCGCTTGTTATTGTAATTTCAAGTATAGATAATCCTAATTTTGAAAGAGAAATCACAAGGTGCGGTGTTGATTATTTCTTTTTAAAGCCCATTGATCCACAAATGGTTGCTGATAGAATTGTGCAAATTTCCAGTTGGAAAGGCGTTAATGTGTCTGCAACCCATGAATCACCTGAGGATTTGAATATCGTTATAACCGATATTCTCCATCAAATAGGTGTTCCTGCGCATATTAAAGGCTACCAATATGTTAGGGAGGCTATAAGGCTCAGTGTTGAAAACCCCGAGGTTATGAGTTCTGTTACTAAAGTACTTTATCCAACTGTTGCAAAATCCTTTAAAAGTACATCATCTCGTGTCGAAAGAGCTATTCGTCACGCAATTGAAGTAGCGTGGGATAGGGGCGACATTGATGTATTGAATTCTTATTTTGGCTATACAATTCAAAGTCAGAGAGGGAAGCCAACCAATTCCGAGTTCGTTGCTATGATAGCAGACAAAATCCGTTTAAGAAGATATGCGTAATTACAAGGTCGGTATTTTTACCGACCTTATTCTTTTGTGCCTTGCTTTTGTTGTATATTTTATATATAAATAAAGTGTTAATTTTATAGGTTTAACTATTTACATTACTTTACATTTATTGTAAAATAATATAGAAAATTTATGCCATTATATTTTGGCTGAAAGGGGATAAAAAATGGAACCCGTTTATAAACGACTTCTTCTTAAATTAAGTGGTGAGGTTCTCGCAGGCGAAGCAGGTCACGGCTTTGATTTTGATGTTATCAACGAGGTTTGCACAGCTGTAAAAAAGGTTACAGATAAAGGTGTGCAGGTTGGTATCGTTGTAGGTGGCGGTAATTTCTGGCGTGGCAGAAGCAGTGGCGATATGGACAGAACAAGAGCCGATAGCATCGGTATGCTTGCAACTGTTATGAACTCTCTCGCTTTACAGCAGGGCTTCTTAGATATCGGTGTTGAAGCAAGGGTTATGTCTGCCGTTCAAATTACAGGCGTTGTTGAAACCTTTATGCGTGATAAGGCTGTTTCTCATCTTGAAAAAGGCAGAATTGTAATTTTTGCAGGTGGCACAGGTAATCCGTTCTTCTCAACGGATTCAGGCGCTGCCCTTAGAGCTGCACAAATTAATGCAGATGTTTATCTCAAGGCAACTAATGTTGACGGTATTTATGATAAAGACCCTAACAAGTTTGCTGATGCAGTCAAATTTGACAGAATTACCCACAACGAGCTTCTTGAAAGACATCTTGCTGTTATGGATACAGCAGCTGCAGCAATTTGCCAGGAGAACAACATTCCTATCCTTGTTTTTAATCTTAACGACCCTGAAAACATTAACAGAGCTGTTTGTGGCGAAAATGCAGGAACAGTTGTAACTAACGAATAATTATTTGGAGGTATTTTTTATGGAATCAGTATTTAACTTAGCAAGAGAAAAAATGGAGAAAACACTTTCTTCACTTAAGTATGATTATAACGGAATCAGAGCAGGTCGTGCAAATGCAGCCGTTCTAGATAAAATTCAGGTAGATTACTATGGCTGCCCAACACCAATTAACCAAATGGCAGCTATCTCTGTTCCCGAAGCTCGTATTCTTGCAATTCAGCCGTGGGACGCATCTACACTTACACTTATTGAAAAAGCTATTCAGGCATCCGATATCGGTATTAACCCCTCAAATGACGGCAGAGTTATCCGTCTTGTTTTCCCTGCACTTACAGAGGAACGCAGAAAGCAGATTTCTAAAGAGGTTGCTCAGCTTGCTGAAGATGCAAAGGTTGGTGTTCGTAACATCAGAAGAGATTGTATTGATAAAATCAAAGCAATGAAAAAGAATTCTGAAATTACAGAAGATGACCAAAAGTACGCTGAAGAGAAAATTCAGAAGATTACAGACGAATTCGTTAAAAAGGTTGATGAAATCGCTGAAGCAAAAACAAAGGAAATTATGGAAATATAATTATGAGCAGTAATTTACCTGAGTTCGACGTGTTACCAAGGCATATTGCTTTTATTATGGATGGTAACGGCAGATGGGCAAGAGAGCGTGGTCTTGAGCGTAGCGAAGGGCACAAAGCAGGTGCAAAGGTTTTTCGCCGTATAACAGAGTATTGCGCAGATATTGGTATTGAATACGTTACCTTTTATGCCTTTTCTACAGAAAATTGGAACAGACCCAAACAAGAGGTTCAAGCTCTTATGAAGCTTTTTAAGGAGTATCTCCTTGAGGCAGATGAAAGAGAGCGTGAAAATGATATTCGTCAATCAAGAATTCGATTTATAGGCGAAAGAGAGGGTCTTCCAAAGGATTTGCTTAAGCTTATCGAAAAAGCAGAACGTAAATCTGATAAATATAGTAAAATTACAGTTAATATTGCACTTAATTACGGTGGCAGGGCAGAAATTACCCACGCTGTAAAGGCTATTGCACAAAAGGTGCAAGCAGGTGAATTATCTATTGAAGATATTACTGAGCAAACTGTAAGCGATAATATTTATACTGCCGGTCAGCCTGATCCCGATATTATCGTAAGACCAAGTGGTGAATATCGTCTTTCAAACTTTCTTCAGTGGCAGTCAGCATATTCGGAGTTTTGGTATTCCAATATTCTTTGGCCTGATTTTACCGAAGAAAATGTTAACGATATAATCAGAGACTATCAAAAACGTAATCGTCGCTTCGGTGGCGTATAGAGTGGGTTAAGTATATCCGAAACAGCCTTAAATGAAGGGTTTTCGGTACTTTTGCCCGATTTTCCTTTGAAAGGCGCCGGCCTATTTGCAGTCAAATACGACCAAAATCTGTTTTGGATACGCTAAATCCACTCTAAGTGTTAAAATCCGTATGCTTTATGCATTCGGATTTTAACGGCTTTTTGGATAATATAAATTTTTATAAAATATCATTTAAGGTGAGTATTGTGAAGCAAAGAGTTATAACTGCAATTTTATTTGGAATAGTATTTATAGGTGCAATGTTGTTGATGAATACAATAGCGTTCCCGGCATTTGTGTCAATACTTTCCTGTATTGCTGTGTGGGAAATTGAAAAAGCAACAGCGCTTTCTAATAAGCTGATTATTATTTCAAGTATTGTATTTTCGGCAATTGTTCCGTTTTTAATCCACTTTGGTGTTAACGTGCCTATTGCTGCAGTTGGTGGATTGTATGTTATTTTTAATTTAATATTAATGCTTGTACGCTTTGAAGAAACACGCTTTGAGCAGGCTGTTATAGCAATATTTTCATCCGTTTGTGTGCCATACTCTTTTTCTTTAATGATTGTGTTCAGAGATATACATAAGCACTTTGATGGTTTTACAAGGGTTGAGGGTATTTTTATGCTCATCTTTGTTTTCTTTGCCTCTTGGATGACAGATATATTTGCTTATTTTGTAGGAAGTAAGCTTGGTAAGCATAAGCTTTGCCCTAAAATCAGCCCTAAAAAAACAGTTGAAGGCTTGATTGGTGGTATTTTAGGTGCTGTATTATTAAGTGTACTTTTGTTGTTTGTGTTCAAAAAGTTCTTTTTCCAAGCTGATAGTGAATTTACATATTTAGAGATTGCCCTTTTTGCTGCAATTCTTTCAGGTATAAGTGTATTTGGTGATTTGGCAGCATCTACAATTAAACGTAACTTTGGTGTAAAGGATTTCGGTAATCTTCTTCCGGGTCACGGTGGTATTATGGATAGATTTGACAGCGCGTTATTTGTTATGCCGGTTGCATATGCAGTAATTAGTCTTTTTAACAAATAAATCTTAAAAGCCGAAAGTGGTGTGAGTTTGTGAAAACAATAAATTTATTGGGCTCTACAGGGTCTATTGGTTTACAGGCATTAGATGTTGCAAGAGAGCACGGTTATAAAATTGAAGCTTTAGCTGCATACTCAAGTGTAGATGTTTTAGAAAAGCAAATTCGTGAATTTAAGCCCGAGTATGCTGCCCTTGTTGATGAAAATGCAGCAAAAGACCTGAAAGAACGTGTTAAAGATTTGCCTGTTAAAGTGCTTAGTGGTATGGATGGCGTTTGCGTTTGTGCTGCAGAAGCTAAGGGTGAAATTACACTTAACGCTGTTGTTGGTATGGCAGGTCTCAGGCCAACCCTTTGTGCTATCGAGGCCGGCAAAGCAATTGCTCTTGCTAATAAAGAAACTCTTGTTGCAGGTGGCAGGCTTGTTACAGAGGCTGCCAAAAATATAGGGGTTTCCATTTTGCCTGTAGATAGCGAGCATTCTGCTATATTCCAATGTCTTTTAGGCTCTCCGAGAAATAAGGCTTTAAAAAGAATAATACTTACAGCATCAGGAGGTCCGTTTTTTGGTAAAACTAAAGAGGAGCTACAAAAGGTTACTCTTGCAGATGCACTTAAGCACCCTAACTGGTCAATGGGTCAAAAAATTACAATTGACAGCGCCACTATGTTTAATAAAGGTCTTGAGCTTATCGAAGCTGTTTGGCTTTTTGATATAGACCCCGATATGATAGATATTGTTGTACACAGAGAGAGTATAGTTCACTCTCTTATTGAATATGATGATAATTCTGTTATTGCACAGCTCGGTCATCCCGATATGAGGCTGCCTGTTCAATTTGCTATAACATATCCCGATAGATTTCCATCTCCCGAAAAGCAGCTCGATTTGTGGGAGGTTGGTAACTTAACCTTCTATAAGCCTGATTACGATACCTTCCCTTGCATGGATATTTGCCGTGAGGCTATAAAAAAAGGTGGACTTTATCCTGCAGCAGTTAACTGTGCTAACGAAGAAGCTAATCTGCTGTTCAGGCAAGGTAAGATTTCTTTCCTTCAAATTCCCGAGCTTATTTCACAAGCATCAGAATATGCTCCTGATAAACAGGTATATACTTTAGATGATGTATTTGCAACAGATGTTCTTATGCGTGAAACTGTTCGTAAATTAGCAAATATATAAATGGTGGTGTAACCGTGTTAAATACGATTTTTTCTGTTTGGAGCAGCGTTTGGCCATATCTTTTAGCTATATTTTTGTTTGGTGTTCTTATTGCCATTCACGAGTTTGGTCATTTTTCCTTTGCAAAGCTTTTTAAGGTAAAGGTTAATGAATTTGCCTTAGGTATGGGACCGAAAATCTTCTCAAAGAAAAAAGGCGATACAGCCTATTCCCTTCGTCTGCTTCCTGTAGGTGGCTTTGTAAGTATGGAAGGCGAGGATGAAGAAAGCGCTGATGAAGGTGCCTTTAATAATAAACCTGCGTGGCAACGTTTTATTATTATTGCTGCAGGTGCAATTTTAAATCTGCTTCTCGGTGTTTTGGTTGTTGGAATCTGCCTTTCCTGTAGTGAGCTTGTAGGTACAAGGGTTGTGCATAGCTTTGATGCTGATGCAACAAGCCGGGCATCAGGCCTTCAGGTAGGGGATGAAATACTTGAAATAAATAATACTCCCATTTATTCCTTTAAGGGTATTTCCTTTAACCTTGTACGTGATAGCGATAATAAAATAGATATGGTTGTTCGCAGAAACGGCGAAAAGGCAGAGCTTAAGGGTGTAGAGTTTACTCAGTTTGAGTTTGAAGGCAGAAATTATATAAAGCAAGACTTTATTATTGTTGGTGAAAAGCCTACTGTAGTAAATGTTGTAAAAAACGCCTTTCTTGATTCTGCATCTATAGTGCAAATGGTAAGATTAAGCCTTTTTGATATGGTTACAGGCAAATACGGTGTTAAAGATATGTCGGGCCCTGTTGGTACAATTTCAGCAATTGCAGAGTCAACTGCACAGCCGGAGGCACTTGCCGATAAGCTTTTAACAGCACTTAATTTTTTATCTATGATTACGATTAATGTTGGTGTGTTTAATTTGTTACCATTACCTGCGCTTGATGGTGGCAGACTTTTCTTCCTTTTTATTGAAATGATAAGAAAAAAGCCTATTCCTGCAGAAAAAGAGGGCAAGGTACACACAGTCGGCTTAATTCTTTTACTTGCGCTTATGGCAGTAATAACTATAAGTGATATTATAAAACAGTTTTAACGGTGATTAATATGATTAGGCGTAAAACAAGACAGGTTACTGTTGGTAATGTGAAAATCGGTGGGGATGCACCTGTTGCAATTCAATCAATGCTAAATGCCCCTGCAGAGGATTATGAAGCAAATCTTTTACAGATAAAAGAGCTTGAGGCAGCAGGCTGCGAAATTGTAAGAATGGCAGTACCTAATATGGATGCTGTTAAGGTTCTTGCAAGGCTTAAGGAAAATACCTCTATTCCACTTGTTGCAGATATTCATTTTGATTATAAATTGGCATTAGAAAGCCTTGTGGCAGGTGTAGATAAAATCAGAATTAACCCGGGTAACATAGGCTCACAGGATAGAGTAGCTGCTGTTGCCGATGCTTGTGCACTTAAAGGTGTGCCTATAAGAATCGGCGTTAACTCAGGCTCTGTTGAAAAAGATTTATTAGAAAAATTTGGTGGAGCTACACCTGAGGCTATGGTCGAAAGCGCTTTCCGTCATGTTGAGATGCTTGAAAAGTGTGGTTTTTATAACACTGTTATCTCCATTAAATCATCTGATGTTGAAAATATGGTAAGGGCATATTCACTTGTTGCGGCAAGGTGCGATTATCCGTTGCATTTAGGCGTAACCGAAGCAGGTACAGAGCGCAGCTCACTTGTTAAATCATCTATCGGTATAGGCTCATTACTTTTGAATGGAATAGGCGATACAATAAGAGTTTCTATAACAGATTCTCCCGTTAAGGAAATTTATGCTGCAAGAAATATTCTTAACGCAATTAATCTTAGAGTGGAAACCCCACAAATAGTTGCTTGCCCGACATGTGGCAGAACAAAAATTGATTTGGTTTCTTTAGCTAATCAAGTAGAAGAAGCTGTAAGAAACATTAAAAAACCTATAAAAATCGCAGTTATGGGTTGCGTCGTAAACGGACCGGGTGAAGCTCGTGAAGCAGATATCGGTGTTGCCGGAGGCGACGGATGTGGCGTTATATTTAAAAAAGGCGAAATTTTAAGAAAGGTTCCCGAAACGGAAATTGTCAAGGCGTTGCTTGACGAGATAGATAAAATATGAAGTTGTTTAATTTTCTGGAAATATTTGGTGAATATGTAGCTACGGAAAAATACCGTGGAATGCTTAAAAACACTATGTTTACAGATTTACATATTAATAAAGAAGAACGCTTTATTACTGCAACACTCCACGTTGATGCTTTTGAGAATATTATGTGCTTAAAGGCCGTTGCTGCAGAAATTAAAACTGCTCTTAAAATGAAAAGTGTTGAATTTGATTATATTTTACCTCCCGAGGCTTTAAAATATGAGTGTTTTCCAATGCTTATTCGTGTTGTTAAAAAAGGCGTTCCTCAAACAAATGGCTTTTTTGATGATATAGAAACAACATTTGTTGATAATGTTTTTACAATTAACTTTCTGAAACACGGAAGGGATATTTGCGAAAATGCAGGTGCCCATAAGTTTTTAGAGGAGTACGTGTACGAGCATTTTGGCAGAGAAATTAAAGTTGTTTTAACCGGTAAAGATAGCGATGAAAATGATTTCGTAAAAAAACAGCAGGAAATAGACAGAGCAAATATGTCTGTTAGACCACCTGAGGAAAACCCTAATTTTGATGATGTGCCTATTGATTTTTCAAATGTAAAAACAATTTACGGAAACTTCAGGTACGCAAAGCCAAAGCCAATTTGTGAGGTTACACCTGATGATGGCACAGCACTTATTTGGGGTGATGTGTTTAAATATGATAGCCGTATTCTCAAGGATGGTAAGCAGAAAATTATCACATTTAACCTAACAGACGGTACAGGTGCATACACTTGTAAAATGAAGGCTGCAAAAGAAGACCTTGAGTATATTGAAAATAAGATCAGCGACGGTATGACGCTTATTGTAAGAGGTAAGGTTGTTTACGATACGTTTGATAAGGATTATCAGATTTATCCACAGGCAATTTCAATTGCAATTAAGCTTCCGGTTGTAGATGAGGCAGAAGAGAAGCGAGTTGAATTACACCTTCATACTAATATGTCTGCAATGGATGCTATGAGTAGCGCTAAATCCATTGTTAAAAAGGCTATGGCTTTAGGTCATAGTGCTATTGCTATTACAGACCACGGCTGTGTACAAGCCTTTCCCGAGGCGTGCAATACTGCAAGAGGTAAGGATTTTAAAATTATTTACGGTTGCGAAGCGTACCTTGTTGATGACTATAATGAGGATGGCACAAAAAAGACTGTAGATGAAATTAAAACAAGCAGCTATTATCACTGTATTTTACTTGTAAAAAATAAGGTTGGTCTTAAAAATCTTTATAAGTTAATTTCTCGCTCCAATCTTGATTACTTTAGAAAAAGACCAAGAATGCCAAAAAGCCTTATTGCCGAAATGCGTGAAGGTCTTATTATTGGTAGTGCTTGCTCAGAGGGCGAATTGTTCGATGCTATTGTTGAAGAAAAAAGCCCTGAGGAAATTATTAAGATAGCATCATTTTACGATTACCTTGAAATTCAGCCTGTGGGTAACAACGAATATATGCTTCGTAAAGAGTCTATGAAGCCGGCAAACCGTGATAAATTCAGAAACATCAACTCTTTTGCCGATATTCAAAATATAAACAGGCAAATTATTGCTATTGGTGACCAATTAGGCAAGAAAACCGTTGCAACAGGCGACGTGCATTTCCTTAATAAAGAGGATGCAATATTCAGAGCAATTCTCCAAGCAGGGCAAGGCTTTGACGATGCAGATAATCAGCCACCACTTTATTTGAAAACTACTAAAGAAATGCTTGAAGAGTTTTCCTATCTTGGTGAGGAAACTGCAAAAGAGGTTGTTGTTACTAACACAAATATTATTGCAGATATGATTGAGCCTGGTATTTTGCCTATTCCTGACGGTACATTTAACCCGGTCATTCCCGGTGCAGAAGAAGATCTTACAAACTGCTGTTGGGAAAGAGCAAAGGAATGGTATGGCGACCCTGTACCTGAGCTTGTTGCAAAACGCCTTGAAAGAGAGCTTGAATCTATTATTAAAAATGGATTTGCCGGTCTTTATATGATTGCAAGGCTTCTCGTTAAACACTCCGAGGAATGTGGATATTATGTTGGCTCCCGAGGCTCTGTTGGCTCATCCTTTGTTGCTATTATGGCAGGTATTTCTGAGGTTAACCCGCTTGAACCACACTACCGTTGCCCTAAGTGTAAATATACTGAGTTTTTTGTTCATAACGAGGTTGGCTCAGGCTTTGACCTTCCTGCAAAAAATTGTCCGGAATGTGGCGAACCACTTATTCGTGATGGCCACGAAATTCCTTTTGAAACCTTCCTTGGGTTCTTCGGCGATAAATCACCTGATATTGACCTTAACTTTGCAGGTGAGTACCAAAGCCAGTCCCATAGGTATACTGAGGAAATATTTGGTAAAGCGTTCGTTTTCAAGGCAGGTACAATTTCGGGCGTTGCTGATAAAACAGCATACGGCTTTGTAAAAAAATATCTTGATGAACGAGAGATTTATGCTACAAGAGCAGAAATTGACAGATTGACTATGGGCTGTACAGGTGTTAAACGTACAACAGGTCAGCACCCGGGTGGTATGGTTGTTGTGCCTAATACTTATGAGGTAGAGGATTTTACTCCTGTTCAGCGCCCTGCAGATGATGAAACAAAGGATATTATTACTACTCACTTTGATTTCAACTCTATGCACGATACTCTTTTGAAGCTTGATGAGCTGGGCCATGATGTTCCCACAATTTATAAGCATCTTACCGATTTAACAGGTATAGATGTGCTTGATATTGATATCAGTGACAGAAAGCTTTATGAGCTTTGTACATCACCTGAGCCACTCGGCATTACAGCAGAGGAGTTAGGCTGGCCTACAGGCACGCTTTCTATCCCTGAAATGGGTACTGATTTTACAAAGGGAATGCTTCTTGAAGCAAAGCCCAAGACCTTTGCAGACTTAATTCAGATTGCCGGCCTTTCACACGGTACAGACGTGTGGCTCGGTAATGCGCAAGACCTTATTAAAGATGGTGTTTGTACAATTTCCGAGGTTATCGGTACTCGTGATAGTATTATGGTTTACTTAATGCACTGTGGCCTTGAACCTAAACAAGCCTTTGATATTATGGAAACTGTTCGTAAGAAAAATAAATACTTAACACCTGAAATGATTGAGATTATGAAGTCTCACGATGTTCCTGCATGGTATATTGAGTCTTGCGATAAAATTCAGTATATGTTCCCTAAGGCGCACGCTGCTGCATACATTATTGCATCATTAAGACTTGCTTGGTTTAAGATTTATCATCCTCTTGAATATTACTGTGCATACCTTACTGTTCGTGGTGATGATGTTGATGCTGAATCTATGTCAAAGGGCAAGGATGCCGTTAAAACCTTGCTTCATTTTATTAAAAATAAGGGAAAAGAAGCATCATCAGCAGAAAAATCAAAGGAAACAATTATGCAAATTGTTTTTGAAGCTATGGTCAGGGGTGTTGAGTTTTTACCTATTGATATCTATAAATCAACAGCAAGCTCATATGAGCCCGAAGAGGTGGTACAGGCTGACGGAACGGTTACAAAGAAAATCAGAATGCCGTTTGCTTCTCTTGCAGGTGTAGGCGAAAATGCTGCCGAACAGCTTGCGAAGGCGCGTGAGGATGGTGGTGGAGCTTTCTCATCCATAGAGGATTTTGCTTTCCGTTCAGGTGCAGGTAAATCTACTATAGAGCTTTTAAAGGCTTGTGGTGCTTTTGGAGATCTGCCTGACAGCGACCAAATTTCATTGTTCTAAATTAAAATATATAGCTAAATATCTTTTTAAGAGGTGTTACTATGAGTAAAACAGTTAAAAATATCTTTAAAGCAGGTGGTATAGTAGCTGCTGCAGGTGTTGGTGTTAGTATGGTTCGTGCAGCAACAAGCTATAAAGCAAAGCCTGTTGCAACTAATGAAGCTTTACCAAAAGAAAAAGTTGATGTAGACAGATTTGTTGAGCATCTTTCAAGGGCTATTCAAATTCCAACAATTTGCAATAGAGATGAAAGCCTTGTTGATTGGTCAAAGTTTGATGAATTTCACGCTTTTCTTAAAGAGAGCTATCCGCTTATTCACGAAAAGCTTGAGTGTAAAACCTTTTCAACCCGTAGCTTAATGTACCGTTGGAAGGGGGCAGATTCTACCAAGGAGCCAATCTGCTTGCTTGCTCACCAGGATGTTGTGCCTGTTACAGAAGGTACAGAGGATGACTGGGAGTACTCTGCATTTAGTGGCACGGTTGCCGACGGCTTTGTTTGGGGTAGAGGCGCTATTGATATGAAAAACCACCTTATTGGTGTTATGGAAGCAGTAGAAACACTCCTTGAAGAAGGCTATGAGCCTGAAAGAGATGTGTATATTTGCCTTGGTCATAATGAAGAGGTTATGGCTGAAGGTGAAGCCTGTGGCGCTATAAGTATGATGAATTATTTTAAGGAAAACGGAATAAGGCTTGATAGCGTAATAGATGAGGGTGGCGCAATTCTTAATGTTAAGGTTGACCATATTATAGACGGACACCTTGCAGGTGTTGGTATTGCAGAAAAAGGCCACGTTGATTTTGAAATATCCGTTAATGCAAAGGGTGGTCATTCATCACAACCACCAAAGCACAGCGCATTAGGCAGACTTTCAAAAATTGTTTGCGACCTCGAAAACAATCAGTTTAAGGCAGAGTTAACCGACCAGCTTCAATCATTGTTTACAGAAATCGGTAAAAACACTACATATCCTGTTAGGTGTGTTATGTGCAACTTGCCAATTTTAAAGCCACTTGTTACAAAAATTTGCTCAAACATTCCTGCTGTTGCTTCTATGATGCGTACCACAACAGCAGTTACAATGGCACAAGGTAGCCCGGCTCCAAATGTGCTTCCGCAAAAGGCAAGCGTTGTTGTAAACTTCCGTATAATGCCGGGGCAAACTATTGCAGATGTTGAAGCTCATATTAGAAAAATTGCAGGACCTGATGCTGAAATCAAGCTGGTGGCAGGTAAAAATCCATCTAAAATTTCTTCAACAGAGTCAAGAGCCTTTAAGGTTATAGAACAAACCTGCAAGAGCATGGACCCCAAAGCAATTGTTGCTCCTTACCTTGTTATGGGTGGTACAGATGCACGTCAGTATGAAGATGTGTGCGATAATATTTACCGTTATTCACCATTCCTTATGGATATCGGCTTGCTTCTTACTACACACGGCACAAACGAAAGAATCCCCGTTTCATCACTTGAAGACGGCGTTGCATTCTTTAAAAGATATATCCGTTTACTTACAAAAGATTAAAACTAAAAACTGTACTTGAGAAATTCTCAAGTACAGTTTTTATATGTTGTCAATTATATTTTTGAACTCTGTAAAAAATTCTTCAAGCACAAGCTTATCTTCTTTAGTACCTCTTAAGCATATTGAGGCTTTAAAAGTGCCGTTAATGCTAAGGCAGGTCATAACTGCGCAGGGCTTGTTTTTTGCCGAACCTGCAACAAAAGCAGAAAAAGGCTTGTTATTAGCTAATGCAAAGGCAGTTGTATCAATTGCACCTACATTGCTAACCGAAAGAATAGGGTTGTTATAAAAGAGCTTAACAAGAGTTTCTGCTTGAATGTATGTCATAGATTTATAAGCGAAATTTAAAAGAGGTAAGCCGTGTAAGCCCATGAATTCATCTTGTTTAAGCGCTTTTGTTTTAGCTGATACAAATTGTAAGGTTTCTTTAAAATCAGCACCCTTGCGCAATAAATGGCAATGTACGAAGGAAACGTGGTTTGTATAGCCTATTGTAGATAAATCCTTAATATGGCGCCTTAAATCTGTGGCACAGGCTACGCTTATTTCATCCTGTGCAGTAAGTTTTGAAACATTGCCTAAAGCAGTTATATATGCTGCAAGTACAATATCTGTTGCTGTAGCACCAACGCTTTTAGCATATGCCAAAGCCTTTGTAAAGCTTTCCTCACATATTTCACGGTGTGCTATTATAACATCCTGCGTTTCTACATCGGTGAAGGGGAGTGTTCGCTTTATTTTTGGTGAAATATTTGCAAGCTGTTTTTTTGCTTTTTTCTTTTTGTGGGCAGGCATATCCTTGTATACTTCGGTATACCTTCTTGAGCCGGAGGAAAAATCTACGGGAGCAATTTCTTCAAGTACGTATTTGCTGTAGTTTTTACAAATATCACTCCAAAAGGCTTTAAATCCACCACCATCAAAGCACATATGGTTCCAATAAAAGCAAATATATGTTTTTTCATCACATATAAATACACCTATGTGCATCTGTACGTTGCTTTTAAGTGGAATAGAGTTTTTGAAAAAATCTTCCCTTGCTGTGTCTATATTATCAACATAAAACACCTTAACCATATCATCAATATGGTAGTCAGCAACCTTCCAGTACGGTGCAATAGGGGAGTTTATTACCTGTGAATGCATAAAAGGGGCACATTCAAGGCAACAAATAACTGTGTTTTTGAACTTTTCAATATCAATAACAAAGTCGTAATCCACCTCAAAGCGAGCCATTCTATCCATATAATTTCTGCACATAAGGTTAACCTTGTCGTACATTTCGGTAGGCAGCCTTTTCTTTTGTGTGTATGGAGTTTTACTTTTGTGCTCTGTAAGTGCCTTTATAACCTTTTCATCGGTCAGGCCCTTTCGCTTAAGTGCTTCTGATTCTTTTTTAAAATCAATGCTCATTTTTAATCCTCAATGTGTGCAAAGAAGAAATCTCTCTTTTCATCGGTATCAATAACCTTAAGAGGCTTAACCTGGTTAAGGTTTGCACCTCTGCTTCTTAATACCTCACGGTAATCATCGTAGGTGCCTTTTTTAAGGAATTTAACCTGTGGGTGACCAAGTGCACCACTCTTTATAAGTGGCTCAACGCTTACATTACCCTGGCAGAGATATTTCTCAAATAAAGCAGGGTATTCAGCCTTTTTCTCATCGCTGATATCCTCGCTTAATTCTAAGAAAAGCTTGTAATGACCGGGGGATGTACTTCTGTCTGCATAAAGGCTGTAGCCGATATATAAATCGCCTGTAGCCTCTGAAAGGTTTGCAACTATTTCGTCAAAGGCAAGTGAGCTTACTTTTTCGCCACTGATATTTGCTATTTGGTTAAGTCTGTATTGGAAGGTAATCATTGGTGATTGGTTGTAGTAGCCTGTAACCTTAATAACATCCATTATTCTGTATCTGTAGAAGCCACTCATATTTGTAAGTATAATTTCATACTCTTTACCAACCTCAAGGTCTTTGATTGTAAGAAGGTTGTCGTAGCCCTCCCGGTCAATTGGTCTAAATTCGTAAAAGCCGTTTTGTGGGAGTATAACGTAATCGTATGAGTTGAGCTCAATAGGTACAGCCATAAAGGCCTCTGTTGCTGTGTAGCCTAAGTAGTGCATAGGTAAGTCATCGCCTACGTATCTTCTGAGCTTTTTAGCATAAAAGTTTAAGGAGCCTGTACCCATACCGTACATCCAGCCAACCTTTGGCCAAATACGGGGGATAATAGGGGAATCATCAAAGCCTTTTTTAAACTCCTCTCGGAGCTCGTTTGCTCTTTTAGGGTTAGGTCTTAATTTCTTATTATATTTTGCTCTTAATTCTTCAGGCATATTAATACTATCATTAATAATACCTTTTTCAATATCATCACAAAGCATTTCCCAATTTTCTTCCATATAGAAAAACATTGATTCAAGTGTTGTGATGAAAATTGTACCTAAATAACTGATTTTTCTGTTCTCTAAAGCAAAACGGAGCTTAAGGTAATTCATATCCATTTTGCTGTTAGGGTCGGGGAAAAGCACCTCTCTTGGTGATGTTGTGAAAAGGGTAATGATTGGTTTAACGTTTAAAAGGGGAATAGATGAAAGGCAGCTAATTGTGCCACCCTTTACCTTTCTGCAACCGATTTCAGCAGTTAAAAGTCCGTTTTGGGGTGGTAAAGGCTTACCTTTCCTGCCAAACCACTTAACAGCACAACCAATAGGCGCACTAAAGCTAAAGCATTGGCAAACCCACTCTGCCCAGTATGAAAGGGGAACAAGCTTTTGTTTACCTGTGGAGCCTGAGCTTTCCGTAAATCGTCTTACATACATATTGGTAATAAGGCCTTTTTCACCGTTAGCCATACGCCAAACGTACTCATCGTAATCATCATATACAGAAAGAGGAACAATTTTTTGGTAATCCTCAATTGAATGAACATCTTTAAAATTGTGCAGCTTACCGTAAACTGTGGTTTTGTTTTTTCTCATAAGCCTTTTAACGCAGGTTTCCTGCATTTTGTTAGCTCTTTTTGAGTATATGTAAAGCTTGATGTGCTCGCATACACCCATAAAAGCACCCCAACCAGAAAGTAATCCGTCTAACATATAAACACCCCTGAATAATTTTGCTTAATTATAATAATTATACCATAATATATACGTATAATCAACATAAAAAACCGAGTGTTCACGTGAACACTCGGTAAATAGTTTCTTTAATTTTTTATTAATTCAATTTTTGAAAAGGGCAAACTCAACTACAGCTTTTTGTTGTATTGACTAATGAATAATAGGAATTTGCTGTCAATCACAAAACCGTCCCCTGAACAGTTTTACTGCTACGCAATCCATCGGCATCGTAGCCCATGGTGATTGTTTTGCCACTCTTTGTGTAGCCTGTGAGCTGTCTGCCACGCCAAGCCATGGTCGCTCCACGGTAAGAAATTGGGTTACCGATAGCATCGTAGTCTATGGTTTCTGTTTTAGTTATTGTACCATTGGAACCCTTAAATGTCAATTTTGTTAAAAGATAATTCCAACCTGCATCAGTATCTTTTGCATAACTATATTCAATTGTCGATTTAGTTGTAGTACCGGCTGCGTTTGTATTTGTTTTTGAGGTTATGTTACCAAGATGATTGTATGTGTATGTTGTTTTTGTATCCTGGTTATACCTTGTATCGGTTAGCAGTCGATTCAAGTCATCGTAGGTGTAGGCTCTGTAATTAGAAGGTGTGCTGTTTGCTCCCGTACCTTTGCCTATAGAGGTAATATTACCCACCTTATCGTAACCATAGTGGTAAGATGCACCTTCAATAACCTCGCACCTGAGCTGATTTGTATAGTACGAAGTACCGGTCTTGGTATTATAAAAATACTGGTTTGTAAGGTCATTACCACTTGTATCTACTGTACGTGCTGTAAGCTGATTAAGGCTGTTGTATGAATAGTCCGTATTTAAACCCAACACAACATATCGTATAGGAAGATTATCCTTTGCATTTGCTTCGCTTTCAGCTATAGTATTTTTGCTGTAGGAATACAACTGCACGTAATCGTTTCCACCAATATCATTTACAATAGAGGTTAAATTGTTCCTCACGTCGTAACCGTATTCTGTTGCACCAACAAAGCTTGAATCTGAGCTTTTTGAAATATCGGTACGAATAAGTCTGCCAATGGAATCGTAGCTGTAATCGTACCTGTAGCCTGTTGCACCATCCTTGTGGATACGTGGTAAACCGTTTGAGGTGTAAGCCCAGGTGAACAAAGGATTTGTGCTGAACGTAGCAGAGCTTTGACCGTTCTGGTTATCCTTATAATATATTCCACTTACGTTGCCAGCTTTGGTATAGCTGTACTTAATACCGTCGTTGTTACCATAGTTGCTTTCAAGGAGTATACCATTGTTTGCTCCGTAGGTATTAGTTGAAAGTGGTTTTGTGCCAACCATTGTAGTTTTAATGTTACCAAAGCTGTCATATTCAAAGTTGTAGGTTTCGTTGTAGGTGTTGTTTGTACCATAGCCTAAAGAAATGGATTTGACCCTGTTACCTTCGTAGCCATAAACAACACTTGCAGGCTGTGCCACTACCTTTGTAAGCTTTGTATAGCTCTCATCGTAGGCATATGTTGTTTTGCGTTCTTCGGCATCAGTTACGCTTGCCTGTGCACCTGTTGGCAAATAGTAGCCGTAGGTTGTAACGTTGCCTAATTCATCGGTTGTGGTACGAAGGTATGCACCTGCTGTTATGTTTGTTGTACCCGAAGAATAATCTTCGGTGTAGGTCTGTGAGGTCAACGTTTTAACTGCGCCACCCACATTTTGATTTTCAACAGAGATTACCTGACCCTTGTTATTGTAGGTATAGTTAACCTTAACACCCTTTGGCGATTTAGCCTGGGTGAGTCTGTGGCTTGAATCGTAGCTGTATTCGGATTTAAAACCAGCTGCATCGGTGTAGGTTTTTAAGTCCTCACCCTGGTAGGTCATATTGTTCTTCTGCTCTGCATTTGCAGAAACAGAGGTTACGTTACCTTCGCTATCGTAAATATATGACTGCGCCACGTCTCGTATAAGCTGAACGTGGTCAAAATATGCAAAGTTACCCTGCAGGTTATACCTTGGCATAACCATAATGTGAGTAGGGGTGTAGGTTTTTGTGTCGTTTGAATTTGCCTTTTTGTACTTAAGGCTGAAGGATGCAGCAGTATATTGCCAGGTGGCAATTGTTGTATTGAATACTGCAGATTCCTTAAACTGTGTAACGGTTGAACCGTCGCTTACAGAATACGTAACCCTTGCTGCAATTTCAAACTTTGCATCCGGGTGGTGAGTTTTGTTCACAGCGTAGGCTGCTGCCCAACCACTTAAAATATACGTATCGTTTTCGTTAGGGCTTACTGTTACATACTGGTAGAAGCCCTTGTAAGCTTCACCACCACCTGTTATTTTAAGCGCTCTTGCACCGTTGCGCACATTAGCTGTGGTTGTACCGTCCTTTTCGGCTGTGTAGGTAACTCCTTCCGACGGAGTCCACGTGGTTATTCCCGAAGAGCTGTAGCTTTCAAAGCTTGCATTCTGCAAAAGGTTAAGGCTACTTGCAACAGAGCCTGTTTCAAGCTGTAAGCCATCGAAATATGCTGTACCTGTAGCGTTGCCTAATAACATATATACATCAAGATATGTTGTTCCTGACGGTATGGTTATTGTTACGGATATTCTACGCCAGCCATCGTTTACTGTTTCTTCAGTAACGTTTCGTATTGCCGAAGAAATTTTTGTAAGCAGCGTTGTACCCGAGGAATTTTTGGCAATTGCCTTAAGGTAAGCGCCCTGTAATGCATCATAATTCAGCAGGGTAAGGTTCTTTGTTTTAACATACGCTGAGAAGGTATAGTTATTTCCTGCAGTAAGACCTGTAACCCTTTGACCCAGGAACGAAAAGCTGTTCTGTGTCATTGAGCTGTTTGTTAGCTTAATGGATTGCTTACCATAGTGTGCTTCATCTGTTGCTGCAGCGTAAGTATATGCAACATCACCATATCTGCCGGCAAGAGTCCAGCTACCTGTTCCCTCTGCATTACCGTTGGTGAGCAAGTTAACAGTATTTTTACCAAGTGTTGCAGAGCTTTGTATTCTGTTTCGGCTTTCCTCTATATCATCGCCTGTGTAGGTATATGCACCTGCACCAACAGATTCACCGTTGCCGTACTTAACCTGCTGTGATACCGTTCTGCCGAAATTATCAAACTGCAAC
>JAZSGB010000034.1:0-60680 GCA_045532505.1 Acutalibacteraceae bacterium
GTCTCTCTTGAGTGCTTTGAAACAAAACAAAAAAGATATCCTGACGGATATCTTTCTTGTTTGGCGCAGAAGGAGAGACTCGAACTCTCGCGCCGGTTTCCCGACCTACGCCCTTAGCAGGGGCGCCTCGTCACCAACTTGAGTACTTCTGCATTGGTAACAAAATATTGTTATTAAGTTTTCAAAATGCTGCAGGGTAACTGCAGCATTTTGTTTGTGGCGCAGAGAGTGGGATTCGAACCCACGGTACGTTGCCGTACGACGGTTTTCAAGACCGTTCCGTTATAACCACTTCGGTATCTCTGCATTTGATAGCCTTGATATAGTATCATATCATTTTCAAAATGTCAACATCTTTTTTGCTTTTTGTTAATAAATTTTATTACGTGTTGTATTTTTACTGTCTTTATGCTACAATTACCCGAAAGGTGGTGCATTTATGGAAATCATTAAACAAATTTGGGCAATCAATCCTCCTGCAGCGTTTGCAACTATTTGCCTTGCGCTGTATTTTATCGGAATGGCTGTTGTATTTATTTCTTCACCAATCAAAAATGCCGAAAGCTTTTCCGTTAAGCCTGTAGATAATGCAGGAAAAACCGAAATCCGTGTTTACTATGGTGGCATATCCGGTGCTTTAGGCGCATTTTTACTTTACCTTGCCTTTGCTACAGGTACAGCATACTACTCCCTTATAGGTGGTATGTTTTTTGCAACAACCGTGCTTGTTACAAGAACAATTTTCCTCTTTGTGGATAAAGGCTGGAAATGTCCTTACACAAAGCTTGCAATCCCTGCAGAAAGCGCCTTTGTAGTGGCTCTTTGGGTTTGCTTCTTTCTTGCGCAAAAGTACAGATAAAGCACATATAATTACATACAAAGCATCGCATATAATAATATGTGGTGCTTTTGTTAATATTTACACTAATTATTTTTCTATTACAGTTGATTTTAGTGATATTTTAGTGTAAAATGTATAAACAGATGGGTTAAAAACCTTATTTTTACAAAAATTTTTGGGGGATTTGTATGAATTACAAGCTTACGAAGAAACAAGCGAAAGAGATGCTTGAAAATAAGCTTTTGCATTTTTTCGGTATTTCAACAGAAAATGCAACCTATGAGCAATACTACAAGGCAGTTGTAATGATTGTTCGTGATATGATGGCTCAGCGCAGAGCAGAGCTGGGCAAAAAGGCAGATGAGGAAGGAAAAAAGCGTGTATTCTACCTTTCAATGGAATTCCTTATGGGTCGTTCCTTAAAGAATTCGCTTTTTAACCTTAACCTTACAAAGACGTTTGAAAGTGTGCTTAAGGATTTTGGAATCAGCCTCGACAGACTCTATGATTGTGAGCCTGATGCAGGTCTTGGTAACGGTGGCTTAGGCAGACTTGCTGCTTGCTATCTTGATGGTCTTGCAACACAGGGTTATCCTGCACGTGGTTATTCAATTCTTTACGAGTACGGTATTTTCCGTCAAAAGCTTATTGAGGGCAGACAGACCGAGCTCCCCGATAACTGGCTTCCCGGTGGTGAGGTATGGCTTGTACCGAGAGAAAGCAGCTCTGTAAACGTTTGCTTTGAGGGCAGAGTAGAGGAGTATTGGGATAATCACTACCACTACGTAGAGGTTAAGGATGGTAATGTTATTCAGGCTGTGCCGTACGATATGTTTGTTGCTGGTAAGGACGGTAAGGGCATCAGCGTTCTCCGTCTTTGGAGCGCAAAGGCACCTGAGTTTGATATGAAGTCCTTTAACCAGGGCGATTTTATGCGCTCTATGGAGCGCCAGGCAATGGCAGAGGTTATTTCAAAGGTTTTGTATCCTATGGATAATCATCCCGAGGGTAAATCACTCCGTTTGCGTCAGCAGTATTTCTTGGTTTCTGCTTCTATTCAGGATATTGTTCGCCATCACCTTCGTGAGCACGGCTCAATAGATACACTTCCTGAGAAGGCTGCTATCCATATTAACGATACACATCCTACAATGGCAATTCCTGAGCTTATGAGAATACTTCTCGATGAATGTGGCTACGGATGGGATGATGCTTGGCGTATAGTAACCAATACTATGGCTTATACAAACCATACTGTTATGAGCGAGGCTCTTGAGTGCTGGAGCGAGGAGCTTGTTAAACGCCTTATTCCCCGTATATACGATATTATAAAGGAGATTGATAACCGTTTCCGTGCATACGTGTGGGAGAATACTCACGATGCAGACTATGTTGAAAGAACAGCAATTGTTTCCAACGGTGCAGTGCGTATGGCGAACCTTTGTGTTGCTGCCTGCCACAGTGTAAACGGTGTTTCGGGTCTTCATAGCCAAATTCTTAAGGATACACTCTTCAACGATTTCTACAAGCTTACACCAAACAAATTCACGAACGTTACAAACGGTATTGCTCACAGACGTTGGCTTTGCCAGGCAAACCCACGCCTTACAAAATACATTACCGAGCTTTTAGGTGATGACAGCTTTGTTTATGATGCAGAAAACCTTTCAAGGCTTACAGCATTTGCAGAGGATGATGCTGTGCTCGAAAAGTTAGCTGAAATTAAACGTGCTAATAAAGAAGAGTTTGCAAAGAGAATCTTTAAGCAAACAGGCGTACAGCTTAATGTTGACTCTATTTTTGATGTTCAGGTTAAGCGCCTTCACGAGTATAAGCGTCAGCATCTCAATGCATTCAATATTGTGTCCGAATATCTTGCTCTTAAAGAAAATCCAAATATGGACTTTGTTCCTAAAACATATATATTCGGTGCAAAGGCTGCTCCGGGCTACTACGTTGCTCAAAGGATTATCAGTATGCTTCTTGAGCTTTCTGATATGATTAACAACGACCCCGATGTTAAGGATAAGCTTAAGGTTTTGTATGTAGAGGATTATAATGTAACAAATGCAGAGCGTCTTATGCCTGCTGCAGATGTTTCCGAGCAGATATCACTTGCAGGTAAAGAAGCAAGTGGTACAGGTAATATGAAGCTTATGATGAACGGTGCTATCACAATCGGTACACTTGATGGTGCTAACGTAGAGATTCACGAGTCGGTAGGCGACGACAATATGTTCCTTTTCGGTATGCGTACTGAGGAGGTTAATGCTCTTCGTAACAGTGGCTATAATCCACTTAACTACTACAACAATAATCCCGAAATTCGCAAGGTGCTTGATTTCATATCCCGCGGTGGTATAAACGGTAAGGACTTCTCCGATATTTCAGGCACAATTATGCACCACGACCCATTTATGGTGCTTGCAGATTTTGCTGATTATCAGCGTGCACAGGCAAGAATACAGGAAACCTTCCGTAATCAAAGAAAGTGGAATCAGATGTCTCTTATGAATATTGCGCTTTCAGGCAGATTTGCAGCAGACCGTGCTATTAACGAGTATGCTGAAAATATATGGAATACACAAAAAATGGATTGATTTTTCGGCTTTTTGACGAAAATATTTTAAAGGCGTATATTTATAAAAAATTTAACTTGACATTTCTCGCCTTTTAGGGTAATCTATGATTGTCTAAAAAGAAACTTATGCCGTCCGAAAGGGCGAGTAGTGAAAGGGGTATTTTACCAATGAAAAACTCTGATATGAAGGTAATTGCTATTATTCTTAGCATTGCACTCTTCATCACAATCATCACAAGCAACGCAGTTGCAGTAGCATCAGTTATCTTACTTGCTCGCGACGGAGCAACAGTACAGACAGACGCTCCTGCAGGTGACCAGGGTGGTCAAACAAGTAACCAGCAATCAAACAGCAATAATGCGGTTAACTCAAACAACACCCAGAGCAACACCACTAACAACACTCAAACAAACAACACCCAGACAAACAACACTCAGACTAACAACACAACAAACAATAATACTCAGTCTGACAAGCCGGCAGACAATGCAAACGATGCAGTTATCGCAGATCCTCTTGCATTCTTCCAGAAGGCTGCAAAGGACATTCACGAGAATGGTTCTGCAGGCTACACAAAGAAGGGTTGGCAGACAGTTGAAGGCGACCTTCAGCTCGATAAGCTTACATTCCTTTCAGGTCCTCTTACAAGCCTTATCAAGACCTTTATGACAGAGGAGTCAGCAGCTGAAGAAAAGATTAACGAAAAGGGTTCAGACGATGCTAAGAATCGTATGCCTATCAGTAACTGTGCAGCAAGCGATGTTGCAAGCGCTACAGCTAAAAAGCTTGACAACGGCAACTACGAAGTTGTTATCGTTATGAAGGATGTGGTTAACCCATCATATTCAGATACAACAGGTCTTGTATTAATGTCAAAAGAATTCCTTGATATTAAAGATGTTCAGAACACAGTTGCAACTGACGAAACAGTTAAGAAACTTGTTAAGAGCGTTGATGGTACAATCACATACAAGGCTTACACAATCACAGCTGAAATGACAGCTGACGGTAAGTTCGTAAGCATTACTCACTTCTGCGCAGCAGATATCGTTGCTAATGTAGAAGCAGTTGCTGGTTCACTTGGCGCTACAGGTGCTCTCGGCTTCAATGCTAAGTACTACGACTTCAAGTATTAATTAAATACATACTGAAATTAAACCGACTTGCGAAAGCAGGTCGTTTTTTTTATGTTGTATTTGTTTTTTTATTTTGTTGACTATTATATACTTTTTATATATAATTATTATGTATATTTATAAGTATGTTTTCTTGAGAAAGGTATATCCAATATGGCTAAAAAGAAAAGAATAAACAAAAAGAAAAAAGGTCTTATTATAGGCTGTATAGCACTTTCGGCTATGCTGGCTGTAAGCACATATATCTCTATTGTTGTAATAGGTGTTGTTGCCCAAGAAAATAAAAAGGGCACACTCGTTGGCACACCTGATGTTACCGAGCCAACCACTCAAAATGTAAATAACCCTGCTTTGGATAACGGCTACATACAGTACGAGAACCCAAACACAAATGCTGTTGTGCCTAACGGTAACCAAATTCAGAATAATGAAACCTTACCTAACCGGGGCAACGTGCAACAAAATAATAATGGTGAAGCTCCCGTACAGCGCCCAATAAATACTCTTTTAAACGAGGATAAAACCAAGGCTGATATTGTTAAAATATATGCCGATGTTATGAATAATGCAAAAACCAAAGCGCCCGGTTTTACTAAAATAGAATACCAAGAGCTTCCCGATGGCGAGGATAACCGAGTTTTTTCCGAGGGTGGGGATAAAGCAGGTGATGAGGCTGTTGCCAAAATGCTCAACTTTGTGCAAACAATGGGCGTGTTCGTTCCTAAGGAGGAGGCAGAGGCTAACCCTTACATTCACGAAAGGGGCGATGCTGATATGGCTCGATTCCCTGTTTTTGACAGAGAAAAGGGCTCATACCTTACAGACCCTAACAGTATAGAAAGCTACACCTATAAGGTGATGCCAAACGGTAATATAAAAATGCACTTTGTGCTTGTACCGGAGGATAATCCGGAGCCGATTTCCGAAAATTCAAATAAAGCACCAAGCTACACGGGTGCAGTATTTTCGCCAATGTCCAAAGCGAAAATAGACGGTACTGTTTATCACCCGATTGTTACAGTTTTTGCAAAGGATATTAAATACTCTCTCAGGTACCACGATTGCTCAGTAGATGTTGAGTTTAACCCTAATACGTTAGAGATTATTCACCTTGAGCAAATAGCACGGGTAAGCATAAAGGGCTCAGGCGATGTTGTAGGCTTGGGTAAAATCGGCCTTGAACGACAGGAGCTTATAGGCACGGTTATTTGTAAAGATTTTACTTATTAAAAATCGGAGTTTTTAAAATGCTTTTGTGGGTTTTATTTGCGTGTTGCTTTATTTTACAATGCTTTGCAACACCACTGTTTTTAAAGCTTATTTGGCCAAACAGGTCAATGAAATCACTTGCAGCAAAAATGCTTGCAGCCACACTTTTTGTTTGTGTGGGCTTTCTTAGTGTTAATATTGCAAATAATAAATCAGATTTTGCTATTACTATGGTTGTTGGCTTGCTCCTCGGTTGGGTTGGAGATTTCTTTCTCCATTCCGAAAAAAACGTGTTTTTCGGTATAGGCTTTGCAAGCTTTTTGGCAGGTCATATTGCATATATAACAGCTTATGTAAGGGCACTTGGCACTTTTGAGGGTTATAACAACCTCAATGCAGTTGAGGTTGCAGCTTTTGCTGCTTTAATGCTTGTTTCTGTATTTGTGTTTAAGCGCTTTAAGCTGGAGTTCTCTATTAAGCTTTTAAAATATGCTGTTTGGGTTTATACAGCTGTCTTAAGCTTTATGTTTATAAAGGCTACATCCTTGGGTGTGCATTTTTTGCTTAACGGTGGGCAAAACGGAGTGCTTGCACTTCTTACTCTTGCCTTTGGCTCATTATTCTTCCTTTTATCCGATGCAACAATAGGTATACTTATGTTTGGAGGCCAAAGGAAAAACAGACCATTAAAAATATTTAATATAGTAACCTATTTTGCAGGACAGATGCTTCTTGCATCATCAATTCTTTTTGTCAACGTGTAATAAAACACATCTGAACCGATAAGGGGTTTTTGCTTTGTTTGAAAAAATAGTTAACCGACAGGGTAGTGGTTCGTATAAATGGGATACAACAGTAACCGATGGTGCAATAGAAAGGGGAGCTTATCCACTTTCTGTTGCCGATATGGAGTTTAGAACACCACCTGAAGTGCGTGAAGCAATTAAAACTTTTGCAGATGAGGGCTTCTTTTGCTACACTGATAGTGATAATGCTTACAGAGATGCTGTGCGACGCTTTATGGAGCGCCGTCATAGCTTTAAAATAGAAAATGACTGGATTACCTGTGTTGGTGGTGTGGTGTTTGCCATTAACACGGCTATAAGAGCCTTTACCAATGTAGGCGATAAGGTTATTATACAATCGCCTGTGTACTATCCTTTTAGAAATTCTATAGAAAATAATGGCAGAATAGTAGCAGATAACCCTTTGATTAAAGGGAAAACCGGCTACGAAATGAATTTTGAGGAGCTTGAAAGAATAGCAGCTCAAAAAGATGTTAAGCTTATGCTTCTTTGCAGTCCCCACAACCCTGTAGGCAGAGTATGGACCGAAACGGAGCTTAAGCGTGTAGGTGAAATTTGCCTTAAAAATAATGTGGTTCTGCTTTCCGATGAAATTCACTTTGATATTTTACGAAAAGGTGTAAAGCATACTGTAATAAATAATGTGGATGGCTCCTTTGCTGAAAATACTGTTGTTTGTACGGCTGTCAGCAAATCCTTTAACCTTGCGGGCTTGGGTACATCTAATATTATAATCGCAAACAAGACTTTGCGAGAGAGGTTTCAAAAGCAGCTTTCTGCAGACGGTTATAGCTGTATTAACTGCGTATCTCGCCCTGCAACTATTGCAGCATATACACAGTGCGATTATTGGTTAGATGCTATGAATGAGCAAATAGATGAAAATATTGCCATTGTTAAAGAGTATGTACAAAAAATACCACAAATAAAAATGTTCGACTGCCAAGGTACATACCTTGTTTGGCTTGATATGACAAAGCTTAATATGACTGATGAAGAACTTGATTCATTCCTTCGTAATGAGTGTGGCATAATTCAAGACCCGGGTTTTTGGTTTGGCAAAGCAGGTGAGGGCTTTACAAGGTTAAATGTAGCCTGTCCCCGGGTGATTATAGAAAAATGTATGGCAGCTCTTTCTGATGCCGTTGAAAAAAATAAATGAAGGTGCAAATATGAAAAATAAAATCTTATCAGTTTTTCTTTGTGTGATTCTTTTTCTTTCACTTGTAACTCCCGTAGCACTTGCAAGCAACAATTCCCCCGAGCTTACACTTGATTTCAATAAAAGATATACAGATATTTCGGATTATGATGATATTAATGATCCGTACTTAAATCTTGAGGAAAACAGGCAAGAGAAGGAACAAAAAAGAAATATTTATGCTGCAGTGCTTATAGTTTTACTTATTATAGCTATTATTGTGTTTATACGAGCAATACGCCGTGTGCCTGATGAAATAGAGGATGAACCCACAGCTAAAAAGGTGAGAATTCCTAAAAGCAGTGTAAAGAAATCAAAAACAACGACTGAGACCTCTCTTGCTGATGAGGAAAAAACAGAATGAGAAGAATAGTTAGTAGGGTAAGAGCTGCTGTAGATGATTATAAAATGATTTCAGCAGGGGATAAAATTGCAGTTGGTGTATCCGGTGGTAAGGATTCACTATTGCTTCTTAAAGCACTTTGTGAGCTTAAAAGGTTTTATTCCAATGATTTTGAGCTTGTTGCAATTACTGTAGATATGCGTTTCAATAAGCAGGCAGGTGATTTCTCTGCTATTGCTGAAATGTGTCGTGAATATGGTGTTGAGTATATTGTAAAGCCTTCCGATTTATATGAAATTATTTTTGAGGTGCGTAAAGAGGAAAATCCCTGTGCTTTGTGTGCCAGAATGAGGCGTGGTATACTTCACGACACTGCAAAAGAGACAGGCTGTAATAAAATTGCTTTAGGCCACCATTTAGATGATGCAGCAGAAACCTTTATGATGAATCTTTTGCTGGAAAGCAGAATAGGCTGTTTTGCTCCTGTAACATACCTTTCAAGGAAAGATATAACTATGATACGTCCGTTGATTTACGTTCGTGAAAGGGAGGCTGTAGCAGCCACACAGAGGCTGCAATTGCCCGTTGTGGAAAGTAAATGCCCTGCAAACGGTTTAACAAAGCGAGAGGATGTAAAAAACCTTTTACAGACACTTTCGGATACATACGGGGATGTGCCGGAGAGGATAATCGGTGCAATGCAAAGAGGTAACATTGACCGTTGGGGAAAATAACTATAAATATAAAAAAGATGTGTAGAGAATTTTCTACACATCTTTTTACATTTGTTGAAAAATTGCTGTATTAATAACCAAAGCCTTCGAAGTAGCTGAATGGGTCAATTTGTTCTGTTGGTTGCTCTTCCTGTGGCATAACATTGTCGCCCTTATCCTCAACAAGCTTAATCTTTGCAGTAAATGTTTTACTGATACTACCACTGTTGCTGAGTCGGCAAACTGTTAAAGTAAGCTGGTCGCCAACCTTAGCTTTTTCAATTTCTTCAAGGAGCACATCTGTTGTATCAAGCTTTTTGCCATTTACGGCAGTAATAATATCACCAACCATAATGCCGTGGTTGTTAAGGTCGCTGCTTTCAGAAATATAAGCAATTGCGACAGAGCCGTATGGAAGGTTATTTCTCCAAGCAATATTTGCGTAATTGTAGTCCTCTGAAACAGGGAGATAGCTTATACCTAACATAGGTCTGTTAGAAACATAACCGTTTTTAATGATTTCATCGTATACCTGGAGGAGTGTTGTGCTTGGAACAGCAAAGCCCATGCCTTCGTACTCCGTGCTTGAAATTTTTGAGGAGTTGATGCCTATAACTTGACCGTATTCGTTTAAAAGTGCACCACCTGAGTTGCCCGGGTTAATAGCTGCGTTGTGCTGAATACAAGGTAAGTCGTAGGAGCTGTTTGAGGTTGGTATAGGTCTGTCGATAGCACTGATTATACCACTTGTAAATGAACCAAAAAATTCTGTTCCACCCGGGTTGCCGATAGCATAAACCGTTTGACCTACAGAAAGCTTATCGGAATTGCCGAAGGTTGCTGCCTTAAGACCTGTTTTTTCAACTCTGATAACACCAATATCTGTTTTTGTATCGTGGCCGATTATTACGGCATCGGTTTCAGTTTCATCGCTGAACTGTACTTGAATTTTAATGTTTTTGTCTGCAATAACGTGTGCAGCAGTTAGGATGTATGTGTAGCCGTCCTTTTCGCCTACAATTATACCTGAGCCTTCACCGGACATCTGGTTTTGTGAGTACACAATAACACCTACGTTGGTTTCCTTAACGGCGGTATATACCTGCTCAGGTGTCATAGCACCTTTGCCTGAATATTCTTTGAAGGAAACAGGTGAATCTTCTTTGTTGGGCTCAGCACCTGTACCGTCTGATACAAATGAGGAGTTACTGCCACCGTTACCGGATATTTCTTTATCTTTTAAAGATGAAGTGATTGCGACAGTGCTTAAAACAATACTTAAGCAAATAAGTGCAATAAACACAATTTTGCCTGCGCCTAATTTTTTCTTTTTCTTTTGGCCCGGTGTATACTGCATACCTTGAGATTGAGTAGGTGTGCTGTATGCAGGTGTGTACTGTGGTGTGTACTGTGGTGTGCCGTATGGTGCTTGCCCTGTAGTACCATAGCCTGTGCTATACGGAGCCTGAGTTGGGGGTGTAGGTGGTGTGTTTGTTGGGTTTTGTTCGGGATAGTTTCCCTGTGGTGTGTTGAACATATCGTCCATAAAAGTTCCTCCAAATCCTTGCCAAGGCAAAGGGTTGTAATAATTTATTTGTTTTTATCAAGCTTAGGGAGCTTGATTGTGAATCTTGTAAAGGCGTCTGTTTCGCTTTCTACGGTAATAGAGCCTTTATGCAGGTTAATTATACTTTTAACAAGGTATAATCCTAAGCCGGTGCTTTTTGTATCTGTGCTTCTTGATTCGTCAACCTTGAAGAATCTGTCAAATACATTTTTTAAATCCCTTTTAGGAATACCCTTACCGGTGTTTGTAATGGCGAAGTAAACGTGCTTTTTGTCTTCTGTAGAGTTAATTGTGATTTTGCCGTTTTCGTTTGTGAATTTAACAGCGTTATCAACTAAGTTATATATAACCTGGTCAATCATAGCACCGTCTGCTTTTGCTCTTATAGGGGGCAGGTTATCAAGTCCTGTAACTTGTATGTTTTTGTTGGATATAAGCTGCTCGAAGCCTAAGAATGTTGTAATTATTCTGTCAGCTATATCAATTGTTTCTAAAGTGAGCTCAACATTTCCCGTTTCGATTTTAGAGATATTAAGCATCATATTAACCATACGTGAAAGTCTTTCGATTTCCGATGAAACAATTTTTAAATAATGCTCCTGCCTGTCAGGAGGGATTGTACCGTCAAGAATACCGTTTATAAAGCCACCTATAGTTGTCATAGGGGTTTTGAACTCGTGTGAAACGTTAGCTACAAAGCTACGTCTGGAGTTTTCTAACTGCGCCAAGGAGGTTGCCATTGCATTAAATTTTGTAATTAGCAGGGCAAGCTCGTCGTTTGAGTTTATTTCGGGTACACGGTACGAAAAATCACCTGTAGCATAACAGGTTGTAGCCGTTTCCAAATTTTTAATAGGCTTAGTTATTTTTTCAGTAACTACGTATACGGCAATACACACAAGCACAAGGGCAATAGCTGCCGAAATAAGGAAAACAACAAGAATTTGTTTTATTGCCGATAAAAATTCACCTGTAACAGGGGAGGCAACAACGCAAAAACCGAGAAATGTATTGTTTACATATATAGGCTCCATTGATACGGAGTGGTATGTGCTGTAGGATGTGCCTAATGTGGAAAATTCCGAAAGCTTACCACCCTTTACCTTTTGTACATAAGGTGATGGTATTTGTATTTTTGAGTGAATTTCACAATGGTTATTAAATTCTAAGCTGTAATTATCAATGCTTTCTGCACATATTTCTATTTGTCCCTTGGCATCGCAAATGTAAACATCATTACCTGTTGTAGCAGCCATCAGGTCAACGTTTTGGCACAAAAGCAATACAGCAGCTTCCCTATTGTTTTTTATTGTTTCCGAGTTAAAAAGCTCTGTTGTTGTAACAGCAAGCTCGTGGGCGTTGCTTTTTGTTTCGTTAAGTACCTCTGATGACATATAGTTTGTAACAAACAGCATCATAGATACGCCTATAACTAAAAAGCTTATAAGAATGATTACCGAAAATATGAAGAAATACTTAAAAAACAACGCACCTTTTTTATGTTTAGCAAACTTCATAAAATCACCGGTAGCTTATTTTGTTTTGAATTTGTAGCCCTTACTCCAAACTGTTTCAATTTCCCATTTATCCGATACACCTTCAAGCTTTTCGCGCAAGCGTTTAATGTGCACGTCCACTGTACGGGAATCAACATAGCATTCAAAGCCCCAAACCTCATCAAGCAGCTGGTCCCTTGTATAAACCCTGTTTGGGTTGCTTGCAAGGTGAAAAATAAGCTCAAGCTCCTTTGGTGGGGTAGGTACAACAACGCCGTTTACTGTTAATTCATAATTATTGAGGTTAACTGTAAGCTTGTCGTAGCTGATTTCTTTAATGCCCTCTGTGTTGTCGCCCTGTGGAGCAGAACGGCGAAGCACAGCCTTAATTCTTGCAACAACCTCTTTTGTTTCAAAAGGCTTTGTAATATAGTCATCGGCACCAAGCTCAAGGCCTAAAACCTTATCAAAGGTTTCACTTTTTGCTGTAAGCATAATAATCGGGATTTGAGAGATTTTTCTTATTTCTCTGCAAACCTGCCAGCCGTCCATACCCGGCAGCATAATATCGAGAAGAACAAGGTCGGGATTAACTGTCTTAAACACATCAAGAGCTTTGAATCCGTCTGTAACAAACTCTGTGTCAAACCCGTCTTTTTCGAGATAAAGTCTTAACAGCTCGCAAATATTTGCATCATCATCAACAATAAGTATTTTTTGATTTGCCATATTAGACCTCCTGTATTTATCAACAATTTTGTGTATCTGTAAGTAATTATATACTTAAATTATAAAAAATATATGAACAGAATTTTAAATAAAAAATAATATTGGTAGTTAAAGAAATAAAAAACAGCAGCATTCAAACATTGCCTGCTGCCGTTTTTATATTACTTTTTACTTTTTTTATCGGCTTTGGCTTCGGCTTTCGCTTTTTTCTTAAGTTCTTTTTGCCTACGGGCACGTACCTTAGCAGCATCGTTCTTGGTTTTCTTTGATACTACTACAACTGCAATAAGTGCAATTATAAGCAGTAAGCAAAGTCCGGAGGCAACAATTATCACAATTTTGCGCGTGTCTTCATCTGATAAGTTGGAGCCGTCAGCTGTTGATGTGCTTGCTTGTGTAGTATCAGAAACAAGTACAACGGAAATAATACCGTCATCATTCACAACATATTTGTAGTTATCAGGGAGCTGCTCATAGTTGCCTTGGCTTATTATATTGCCGTTTTGGTCAACAAGCTGACCCTTATCGTTTACAGAAAGCACATTGCCCAAAATACCCATAGCTGCATTATTTACGTTTGAAATAAGTGGTGATGCAGCAGGTAATGAGGGTGGTGTGCTTGGACCAACTGATGGGGTGTTGTTTTGTGTTGGTCCGTATGTAGGGACGATACCTGTAATGTTGCTGTCTTCAGGAGCTTTTTGACCCTGGTGAACAACAACGTTGTATGTAGATTTTGTAGTAACACCGTTTGCTTTATATTCCGTAACAATGTTTATTGTTTGCTTTGCAGCATCGCTAAGCTGTACAATGGCGTATTTGCCTGCCTGTACAACCCGGCCGTTTATATAAACTACTGTGCCTTGAGTAAGGGGATTAGGGTTAATAGAAATATTATCTCGTTTTGCTTCAAGGAAAACATCGTATTCATATATATCGGAGTAAAACTCCTTCTCTAAATCAAATCTGTCGGTTTTTCTTAAAACAATGTCAAAGCATTCGTCGTAGCTGTACTTTTTGTGAGAAATTGTTACGTTTGCATCTTCGTATGCCATTCGCTGTAAAATATAATACGGTACGCCCGGTGCTTTACGGGAACGAATTAATGCCTCGGGGTCAAGAGCCACCTCGTATTGCTCACCCAACATAGCTGTAAGGTACTTGTCAGCTATTTCTTCGTGTGTAGCCTTTTCGGAATCTATGGAGATGCCGTATCCTCTTATTGTCATAATAGCAACACGTTTGAAAATTTCGTCTCTGTCGAGCTTTGTTATATCCTTAACTGAAACATATCCGTTTACATACAGCGCCATCAAAGAGGTGTAGTAAATATAATCCTCAAGGCTGGCAATTTCGGTTTTACCGAAAAATCGTATCATAAATGCTGTAAGTGAATTTTCGTTGCCTGAAAGTGCGACAATGTGCATTATTAATGCCTCTTCCATAGGCGTTCCTTGTGGAACATCAAGGTGCTTGCCTGTGATAACGTAGCAAAAATCGTTTCTCATCATAGCGTACAAGGCGCTTATCATAAGCACCCTTTCTGCATCGGCCTCATCTTCGGGGGTGATAACAATGCCCTGCTCACGAAGCCAGTCGGCCTTTGTTTGGTTTGAAACAGTAGGCTCTGAAATAATGGTTAATGCGCCTATTTGGTCTAAAAGGTATAAATAAGCAGCCCTTTGCGACTCCTCATCGAGAGTATAAATTTTTGTGTACTCCTCAACCTGTGCTTTAAAGTGTGGAGCATCTGAGGTGTAGGGGTAGGCTGTAACAGGGTGTAAAACAGCTTCTGTCATAATACCGTCAACAGAGAGCATATCCTCCTTGATGGTGAGCTGTCGCAACCATGAGATGTTATTTTCGCTGTATGCGTATTGAGTATTTACACCAATGTTTGTATCAAACTTCGGAGCAAAATCCTTTGCAAAGGCAGACGGCATTAGTATGGTAATAAAAAGTACCACTGTAAGAAATATAATGGTGAATTTGGTTCTTTTTCGCATAATTTCGTCTCCTTTCGTAGAATTTTGTGTGTTGTGCAAAGCAATCTTGTCCATTATACCAAAATAAATTTATTCAGTCAATTATTATTCAGTCAATTATATAATATATTAATTATTTATTAACAGTGAAGGAGAAAATGGTTGTTGACCTGTATTCTTCGCCTGCATCGTAAATACAGCCCGGCCACTCAGGATGGTTTGGAGAATCAGGATAAACCTGTGTTTCAAGGCAGAAGGCAGAGCGTTTTGTTATAGGGAGGTTGCCTTTGCCGACTACAGAGCCGTCGAGGAAATTACCGGTGTAAAGCTGTACACCCGGTTCTGTTGATTTAACCTCCATTGTAATTCCGCTAATGTTGCCTTTTGCAACAGCAATTGTTTTAAGTGAGCCGTCGTAGTCGGCAATACAGAAGTTGTGGTCGTAGCCCATACCGTTTTTGATTTGCTCGTAGTCAGCATCAATATCTCTGCCGATAAGCTTTTCTGTTGTGAAATCAAAGGGTGTACCTTCAACAGGAATAAGCTCACCTGTTGGTATGCTGTTTTCATCAATTGCAGTAAATCTGTCAGCATTGATATAAAGAGAGTGCTCCAGCACATCGCCACTGCTGTAGCCGTTAAGGTTAAAATAGGCATGGTTTGTAAGGTTTATAATTGTTTTCTTGTCAGAAACTGCGTAGTAATCAATTGTAAGAGCGTTGGTGTCATCAAGAGTATATACAACACGTACCTCAACCTTGCCCGGAAAGCCCTCACAGCCATCGGGGCTTGTATATGTAAACTCAACGGAATTTTCGTTTATAGGGTTACCCACCCAATGTGCAGAGCTGTATTCTCCACCACCGTGAAGGCAGGTGATTCCTTTTTCGTTTTTAGTAACATTATATTCAATACCGTCTATTGTAAAGGCACCACCACCGATTCGGTTAGCGTACTGGCCTACAACAACACCTTGGTAATCACTATGATTTATGTGCCCGTCAAGTGTATCGTGGCCTACAAGAATATCAATAAAAGAGCCGTCTTTATCCTTTGCCCAAAGCTTGTCGAGTGTAGCACCCTTTTCGATTATTTGAGCCTTGTAATTGTTGCTGTTTGTTATAATAAATGCAAAAATGCTTTCGTCATTCATTACACCGTAAATGTTTTTTTCAATACCCATAAAAATACCCCCAAAATTATCTACTATAATAATACCCTAAAGGGCTGTGCAAAGTCAAGAAAACCGAGACTAAATAAGAATAAGTTTACACTTTATTTTTAATTTAGTAACAAAATAAGAGAGCGTGATGATTGATTATTTACAACTATTATGGTATTATATAATTGAATAAGTATATGGTTGGCGAAAGGAGGATTATTGTGCTCAGCTTAATTACGGCAATAGAGCCTGCAATGAGGTATGCAATTTTAGGTATTGTGCTTTTTGTTGTTATCAGAATGCTTTTGAGCCTTTTCTTTAAGAAAACCACAGACCCTATTCGTGGTAAGCTTATTAATACCGTTACTAACGAAGCTGTATCTCTGCGTGAGCGCGAAACCTCTATAGGCAGAAATAAAAGCTGTGATATTGTTTTGCCCTTTGACACAATTTCACGTTTGCACGCAGTTATTGCATACCGTAGCAAGGGCTTTATTATTTTTGACACCTTCTCGAAATCGGGTATTAAGCTTAATGGAAAGAAAATCGAAAAATGGGCGTACATTCACAGTGGCGATGAGCTGAATATTGGTGGTATACAGTATCGCCTTAGTGAGGGTAGATACAAGTTTATAAAAGATAAAAGTGGAGCATTAGGCTCACCGTCATATAAATTAATTCTCGGTCTGCTTACAGCCTTGAATTTAATTATAATGCTTTTAAACCTTTACCCAAACGGCGTTTTTAATGAGATGACGGTTGTTGTTTACTTAGGTTATATTGCTTTACAGTGGTGCTATTATTTGTTTGCATCGTACATTCTTAGGCTTCAAAACTATGAGCTTGAAATGATAGCCTTTGCTTTTTGCTCAATAGGCTTAGGCATAGTGGGCAGTATGTATCCCGAATCGGTTATTAAACAGCTTTTTGCCGTTATTTTAGGTGTGGCAGGGTATTGTGTTCTGCTCATAGTGCTTCGTTTTATTGATGCTTTAAAATATTTGCGTTGGATTTTAGCAGCAGGTGCTGTTATTATTTTAGCAGTAACTCTTGTGATTGCCGAGCCAACAAACGGCGCAAGGAACTGGCTTAGCTTAGGTGGTATATCAATTCAACCCTCTGAGCTTGTTAAGGTTGCATTTGTTTTTGTTGGTGCAGTAACGTTGGACAAGCTTCAGTCTATTAAGAATTTATCATTGTACATTGTTTTTTCTGCTATTTGTGTAGGCGAGCTGTTTTTAATGTTCGATTTTGGTACGGCGCTTATATTCTTTTTTACCTTTATTGTAATTGCTTTTATGCGTTCTGGTGATATAAAAACTCTTTCCATTGTTTGTGGCGTAGCAGCAGTAGGTGCAGTGCTTATATTAATACTTAAGCCATATGTTGCATCAAGATTTTCAACATATTTACACGCTTGGGAGTTTATGGATGAGGGTGGCTACCAGCAAACCCGTACACTTATTTATTCTGCAAGTGGTGGACTTTTCGGTTTAGGGCTCGGTAATGGTGAGCTTCGCAACATTTTTGCAGCCGCCGAGGATTTGGTTTTTGGTGTCGTTTCTGAAGAATTTGGGCTTATTGTAAGCTTTTTTATTCCGATAACCTATTGCGTTTTAGCTGTTTGGGTAATTATAAACGGTAAAAAAGCAAAATCAACCTTTTATACACTTGCAGGCACAGGCGCAATAGCTATGATACTTTTCCAAACTATGCTCAGCATTTTCGGTATTACCGATTTGCTTCCTTTGACAGGTGTTACACTTCCGTTTATAAGTAAAGGTGGCTCAAGTATAATCTGCTGCTTCTGCTTGCTTGCGTATATTAAGAGCATAGATACAAGAGCCTTTGCTAATTTTAAGCCTGAGCTTACACCTGAGGATATTCCTATAACAGCTCGGGAAACAAAAGGGGGTGCAAGGCGTGAAAACAACAGCTAAGCGTGGAGTTGCCTTGCTGCTTCTTGTTGCCATTGTTTTATCAGGCTTGGGTATTCTCGGCTACCGTTTTGCAGTTAATGGCGAAAAATGGGCAATGCTCAGGGCAAATGAGCACCTTACAGAAAATGGCAGCTTTGTCGGCGCAGGTACAGTATCGGATAAAAACGGTGAGGTTTTAGCCTATACCGAAAATGAACAGCGTAAATATAACGATTCCGAAAGAATCAGGCGCTCAACCCTTCATATTGTAGGTGATACAGAGGGCTATATAGCATCGGGCGTGCAAACGGCATATAAAAGTCAGCTTGCAGGCTACAGTCCTATTACAGGTGTACACACTCTGAAAAAATATGGCAGAGGAAATGATGTTACACTTACAATTGACAGTAAGGTTTGCGCAGTTGCATACGATGCCCTTAAGGGCAGAAACGGAGTTGTAGCAGCCTATAATTACAAAACAGGGGAAATTATTTGCTCTGTATCAGCACCTAATTACGATATTGAAAATAAGCCCTCTGAGGAAGAAATAAACGAAAATAAAGACGGCAAGTATGAGGGTATTTATATGAACAGACTCATAGACGGTCTTTACACTCCCGGCTCAACCTTTAAAATAATTACAGCTATGTGCGCTGTTCAAAATATACCTGATATAGACTCCTTCGAGTACGAATGTACAGGCGAAATTACTATAGATACAGACAAGGTTACTTGCCCTAATAAGCACGGAAAAATGGATTTTTCAGAATGCTTTACAAATTCCTGTAACTGCGCATTTGCCGTTTTATCACAAAAGCTTGGTGCAGAAAAAATACAGGCAACTGCAATTCAATTAGGCTTTGGTGAATGCTATTCCTTTGGTAATAAGCAAACAAAAGAAAGTCTTATTGATTTATCCTCTGCATCACAAGGTGATGTTGCCTGGGCAAGTGTAGGACAGTATGATACCCTTGTTAACCCATACCATATGCTTACTGTAGTTGGTGCTGTTGCAAACGGTGGTAAAGTAGTTTTTCCGTTTGCAGTTTCAAAGGTATCAACACCTAAGGGTAGGGTAATAGAAAGCACCATTGCACAAAGCAAGGAGCTTATTGACCCTGCACTTTCGCAAGAGGTAGCTCAGCTTATGCGAGGCGCTGTAGAAAATAAATACGGTGATGATAATTTCAAAGGCCTTTCTATGTGTGGCAAAACAGGTACTGCTGAGGTTGGTGATGACCAAAAGCCACACTCCTGGTTCGTAGGCTTTGCACAAAACGACCAATGCCCTGTGGCAATTGTAGTTGTTGTAGAAAACGGTGGCTGGGGCTCCTCGGAGGCTGTTCCCGTTGCAAGTAAGGTTATGAAAGAGATATATAAGGCGCTTTCGTAAAAACTAACACAATGTTAACAATTTATTTCATTTCTGTTAACCCATTATTATGTTGACTTAAGTATAATTTTATTGTAAAATATAAGTTAATTGTGAAATGGTAAGCTTTAAGCTTTTGCCAAAAATTTTTATTGTTTGAAAGGCTGAAACAAATGAGCTTTATTGAATTTGATTCTGTTTACAAAAGATACAAAATGGGCGAGGTCGTTATCAATGCGGCAGACGGTGTAACCTTTAATGTAGAGCAAGGCGAGTTTTGCATTATTGTAGGTGCCAGTGGTGCCGGTAAAACCACCGTTCTTAATATTTTAGGTGGTATGGATGATTGCGATGACGGTAAGGTGCGTGTTGCAGGCGACCTTGTTAACGAGTACGACAGCAAGCGCCTTATTGAATACAGACGCTTTGATGTGGGCTTTGTTTTTCAGTTTTATAATCTTGTACCTAACCTTACAGCATTAGAGAATGTTGAGCTTGCTACACAGATTGGCACAAAGGCACTCAGTCCTGCAAAGGTGCTTGAAAGGGTAGGCTTAGGTGAGCGTCTTAATAACTTCCCTGCACAGCTTTCAGGTGGTGAGCAGCAGCGTGTATCCATAGCACGTGCCCTCGCTAAAAACCCAAAGCTTCTTTTGTGCGATGAGCCTACAGGTGCTCTCGACTATAACACAGGTAAACAAATTCTTAAGCTTTTGCAGGATACAAGCCGTGAAACAGGTATGACAGTTATAGTTATTACCCATAACCAGGCTCTCACACCAATGGCAGATAGAGTTATTTCAATGAAGAGTGGCCGTGTTGTTGATATTACAACCAACGACAACCCTGTTTCAGTTGAAGATATAGAATGGTAAGTTGAAAGGAAAAAATAAGATGACAAAGTCATATATTACAGACAGCTTCCGTTCTATACAGCGCTCTTTCAGTAGGTTTGTATCAATCATTGCGATTGTTGCAATGGGAAGTGGTTTGTTCTGCGGTCTTAATGCCATCGGTCCCGATATGGCAAATACTGCTAACGAGTATTATACAGAATATAACCTTATGGACCTTCGTCTGCAATCCTACATAGGCTTGTACGATGAGGAGCTTGAAAAGGTACGCCAAATAGAGGGCGTTAAATCCGTTCAAGGTGTTAAGTTTGTTGACGGATACATTCAAACCCCTAACGAAAAAGGTGAGTATGAAGGTATTGTTGATATCGACGGCTCTGAAATGACGGTTAGAGTTTACGGACTTAACCTTGTGGATGCCATTAACTTCCACAACCGTAACGTTGTGGCAGATTATGTTGATAACCCCGATTACATAAACCGACTTAAGCTTCTTGAAGGCAGATTCCCCGAATCACCCAACGAGTGTGTAGTAACCTGTAGTGGGCTTACAACCCCACCCGAGTTTGTTATCGGTAACACCCTTAAGGTGCGTGGCGATGGTGAGGATATAGGCTACTACCTTAAGCATAATATTCTTACTATTGTAGGTGTTATTGAAACACCTTATTGGGTATCCTACGAGCGTGGTGTAACCACAGCAGGTAGTGGTAAGCTTGGCGACTTTATTTATGTTAATAACGATGCATTTACAGAGAATATAACCTACTACAGCGAGGCTTATGTTACTCTTGATGATGCAGATAAGTACGAAGCATACACAAAAGAATATGATGAGTATGTTGAGTCTATGAAAAAAAAGCTTGAGGTCGAGGCAGAAAAGCTTTCAGCAGAAAGCCGTAACCGTCTTATAATAGGTCTCCCTCAAAAAGTTGCAGATGCAAAGCAAAAAATTGACATTGCAGTAGATACTGTCGGTGGCGCACTTGAAGATGGTAAGGCACAGCTTGAAGAGCTTTACGAGCTTGAAAAAACAGGTGCAAAGCAGCTTGAAGAAGCACAAAAGACAATGGATGAGGAATATGCCAAGGTTCAAGGTCAGCTTCAGGCAGGCAGCAACCAATACGTTGCGGCCGTTAATGAATATAACGCTAAAATTACACAATTCTCTCAAAGTCAGGTAGCGCTTGCCAATAAGCAAACAGAGTACAATGCAAAAAAAATGGAGGCTGACGCTGCAAGAGAAAAGCTTAATGAAGCAAAGCTACAGCTTACAGTTGCCGAAAAGGAAATTAAGTATACAGAAACTTTAGTTACTACAACTGAAAGTACACTTAAAAACCTTAAAGAAAATCAAGATGTTGCTCAGGATGATTTGCACCTTGACCAGATTGCAGACAGGCTTGAGCAAACCAACCCTGAGCTTGCAGATATTTTAAGAGGTGCCTCAAACCTTACAGCGCAGGGTATGGCTGCAGATGCTATTGTTGAGGTTGAGCAGCTTCTTGACCAGTATAATTCAGAGCTTGCAGTTGCAAAGCAGCAGTATGCAGAGGGCATGAACGAGTATAATGTTAACGATGCCGAGTGCACTGCAGCAGAGCAAAAGCTTGCAGCAGCAAAGGTTCAGTTAGATGCTGCACAGGCACAGCTTGATACTGCAGAAAAACAGCTTGCAGATTTCAAAGCAAAGATTGAGTCGAGTGGTGATGAGCTTCAGTACGGCTCAATTGAGGCTCAAACAAAATATATGACAGCACAGGCTACCCTTGCTCTCAAAATGACACAGTACCAAAACATAAAAGCGATTATTGAGCAGGCAGAAAAAACCTTTGCCGAAAAGGAAGAGCTTGTTAACTCTAAAATCGGTGTTGCACAAACTGCTTACGATAAAGGTGCAGGTCTTATAGAGAATATTAAAGAGGGTGTTGGCTGGTCTGTTTACACAAGGCACGATAATCCCGGCTACACAGGCTACGGTCAAGCTTCCGATAATATGATACGCCTTGCGTATATTTTCCCAACATTGTTCTTTGTTGTATCAACCATGGTTTGCCTTACAACTATGACAAGAATGGTTGAGGAGGAGCGTACACAGTTAGGTACCCTTAAAGCTTTAGGCTATTCAGATAAAATGATAGCAGGTAAGTACCTTCTTTATGCAGGTATTGCAAGCTCATTTGGTGTTGTTTTAGGTGTATGCTTGGGCTTTACTGCAGTACCCAAAATACTTGCAAGTGCCTGGGGCATTATGTACGAAATGCCCGACCTTAAAATTGCAATTTTACCGTTATACCTCATTTTAGGTATTGTTCTTTCGGTTGGCACAACAAGCTTTGCAACATACTATGCTTGTAATAAAGAGCTTTCTGCAGTTCCTGCAGTGCTTATGCGACCTAAGGCACCTAAGGCAGGTAAGCGAGTATTTCTCGAAAATGTCAGCTTTATTTGGTCGAGACTTAGCTTTACAGGTAAGGTTACAGTACGAAACCTTTTCAGAAACAAAAAGAGGTTTATTGTTACAATAATCGGTATAGCAGGCTGTACAGCTTGCCTTGTTGCAGCATGTGGCCTTCGTGATGCTATCAGTGGTGTTATTGATAACCAGTACGGTAAAGGTACAGGTATTGCACAGTACGACTTACAGGTTGTTTTAAAGGATGGCCAAGCCGACTATGCAAACAGCCAAATCGTTAAGCAGATTACAACTAACGACCAAATAACAGATTCAATGCTTGGCTACCTTAAGGTTTGCCACGGCTATTCCGACAGAACCGATAAGGAAATGGAAATAGATATTCTTATTCCTGAAAATCCTGATGTATTAAAGAACTTTATTAACCTGCGAAAAGGTGATGATATTATTCCGTTCTCCGAAGAGGGGGCAATAATCACCAAAAAGCTGGCAAGTAAAACAGATACACAAATAGGTGATACACTTACAGTATCCTGGACCGAGGGCTCAAAAACAGTTGAGTACCAGGTTAAGGTTGTTGATATTGTTGATAACTATGCGTTCCATTATGTTTATATTTCACCAACATATTATCAGCAAATTACAGGTGGTACGCTTGAGTATAACTACCTGTTCTGTAAGCTGCAAGAAGGTATTACCCAAGAGCAAAAAATAGCCCTTGAAAAGGAAGTAAACAGTATAAATGGTGTAAATGGCTCGGTTTACACAACAGTTGTTATAGATAACTTTGCAAACATTGTTAATACACTTAATATGGTTATTATGCTGTTTATTGTTGCTGCCATGGCACTTGCTTTGGTTGTACTTTATAATCTTAACAATATTAATGTTAACGAGCGTGTGCGTGAGCTTGCTACACTTAAGGTTCTTGGCTTCTACAACGGTGAGGTTTCTGCATATATCTACCGTGAAAATGTTATTCTTACGTTAATCGGTATTGTATTTGGCCTTGTTTTAGGTATACCTCTTAATATTGCCGTTGTCGGTATTGTTGACATTGATACGCTTACCTTCAAAACGGACTTGGAGCCTATAAGCTTTGTGATTTCTGCGATTGCCACTGCTTTCTTTGCAGTAGTAGTTAACCTTCTTATGCACTTTAAGCTTAAGAAAATCAGTATGGTTGAATCACTTAAATCCGTAGAATAAACAATATAAAACAAAACGCTCCAAGAGAAATCTTGGAGCGTTTTGTTATGTGATTTATTATATTATTTTGCTGTGTGGCTATAGATTTGCTTTGCTTTGTATACGCCGTCAAAATAGCTTCGTGCAAAAAACTCTGCTAACTCTCGTGGAGGTATTTTCATACCCTCATCCATCCAGTCAATAACAACACCAACAATGGCATCTAAGGTGTATGTGGTAATGTACCTTGCAGGGTTATCTGTATCAAAAACATCCTTTGAATTGGGAAGGTTGTGAAGCATAAGCATCTGTATTTTTTTGAAAAGTAAATTGTTTGTATCGTTCTTAATTGTGAATTTTACAAGATTTTCGTTATCACGGCAGTATATGAGTATACGCTCGGCATAGGCAATAAAGCTATCCATTGTGGTAATAGATGCGTCATATTCATCTACAATTTCCTTAAATGCTTGGTATGATTCGTTTTGCAACTGCTGGAGCATATCAAGTATATCTGTATAGTAAAAATAAAATGTAGCTCTGTTCACGTCTGCTAAATTTGTAAGCTCGGTAACAGATATTTCACTTATAGGCTTTTGCTCTAAAAGGGTAAGCAAAGCATCGCGCAAGGCCTTTTTGGTTCGCTTTACTCGTCTATCGGAGCTATTGAGGGCTCTTTTCTTTTCGTATGGCATTTATTCCACATCCATTCGTATTTTTGTATAATATGTTACATTATGTTACCACATAGTACAAAATAAATCAAGTGTCGAAAAAAGAGCTGTAAAAAACGCAGGTTTCGTTTATTTACAACTCTTTTTAATATTAATCCCTATATAAGCTCTTTAGTAGCTCAATTTCCTTTTGGTAGCCGTCTATATCGTTTGGTGTTTCAAGAAAAAACGGTAAATCACGCAGAAGAGGGTGGTTGATGATTCCTTCGGTTGCCTGTAGACCTAAGCTGCCACCACCAATAACCTCGTGCCTGTCCTTGTGTGAGGCAAAAGGATTTTTTGAATCGTTAAGGTGAATTGCCTTAAGTCTGTCAAGACCTATAATTCTGTCAAATTCTGCAAGAACACCGTCAAGGTCGTTAACAATGTCATAGCCTGCATCATATATATGGCAGGTATCAAGGCAAACGCCTAATTTATCGTTTGGCTCTACCTTATCAATAATGGCACGAATTTCCTCAAAGCTTCTGCCAACCTCGCTACCTTTACCGGCCATTGTTTCAAGAAGCACAGTTGTGCCCTTGCTTGCAGGTAACACAATGTTAAGCATATCGGCAATAAGCTGTATGCCTACCTCTGCGCCCTGCTGCACGTGGCTACCCGGATGAAAGTTGTACAATGCACCTTCAATGTGGTCAAGTCGCATTATATCATCAGCCATTGTGTTTTTGGCAAATTCTCGTAGTCCTTCATCCTTAGCGCAAGCATTCATTGTGTATGGTGCGTGTGCAAGCACGCTGACTATTCCGTTTTGCTTTCTATATTCCTCAAAGGCTTGCATATCCTCAACATCTAAAGGCTTTGCCTGCCCACCACGAGGGTTGCGAGTAAAAAACTGAAATGTGTTTGCTCCGATTCTGACAGCCTCCTTGCCCATTGCAAGGTAACCACCTGAGCTCGATAAATGACATCCTATTTTAAACATATTATTCTCCTAATTTGTGTATGAAAAGTCCACTTAACAGCTTTGGCTCAAACCAGGTTGATTTGGGTGGCATAATCATATTTGCATCTGCAATAGCCATAAGGTCATCAAGTGTAGTAGGGTACATTGAAAATGCGACTGCAGCACCGTTATTTACAAGCCTTTCCAATTCACCAAGGCCACGAATACCACCAATAAAATCAATTCGCTTATCTGTACGAGGGTCCCCTATACCTAAAATAGGTGTTAAAAGGTTTTTTTGCAAAATAGAAACATCCAGCCGGTCTACAGGGTTAGCTTCGTCAAAGGTGCCGTTCTTTGCAGTAAGCTTGTACCAGGTGTTGCCTAAAAGCATACCAAAGGTGTGCTTGCTTTCGGGGTGGTATGCACCCTCACAAGGTGCTTTTTCAACCTCAAAGCAGTCTGCTACCTTTTTTATAAATTCCTCTTGTGAGTTGCCGTTAAGGTCCTTAACAACTCTGTTATAGTCCATTATTTCAAGCTCATTTGCCGGGAAAAGCACTGCAAGGAAGAAGTTGAATTCTTCATCACCTGTAAAATTAGGGTTGCATTCACGTCTCATTTTAGCAACATTTACAGCAGATGCACAACGGTGGTGTCCGTCGGCAATGTAAAAATCGCCTGCATCAGTAAGTAAGTCGGAAAGCTTTTGGCAGACCTCAGCTTCTCGGATAACCCAAACTGTGTTTGCAATGCCGTCCTCTGTAACAAAATCGTATTCAGGCTCTTGAGTCTTGTAGCCGTTAATAATTTCAGTTATTTCTGCTACAGCCTTGTAGCAAAGAAAAATAGGGCCTGTATTAGCGTTGCAGGTGTCTACGTGGCGAATACGGTCAGCCTCTTTATCTGCCCTTGTAAGCTCGTGCTTTTTAATTCTGTTTTCGATGTAATCATCTACCCAGGCACAGCCAACAAGACCTGTTTGCTCTCTGTCGTTCATAATCTGTCGGTAAACATAAAAGTACGGAGCATCATCAGAAACCATAATACCCTCAGCTTCAGCGTTGTGAAGATTTTGCTTTGCTTTAGCGTAAACCTCATCGCTGTAAAGGTATGTGCCTTCAGGCAAATCAATTTCAGCCTTATCTATATGAAGAAAAGAGTAGGGGTTACCATTAACCATTTCCCTTGCTTCTTCACTATTCATAACATCGTATGGTAAAGCAGCTACCCTTGATGCAAATTCTTTAGCAGGGCGCAGTGCCTTGAATGGTTTAAAAACAGCCATATTAAACCTCCGAAAGTTTAAATATTTTTACTCTTTAATTTTACTTTATGCAATAACTTGTTGTCAATACAATATTGAATTTTAACCCCTTTTATGGTATCATAAATGTGTAAATTTTGAATGCTTAGAAGGTTAAAATAAATGAGTAATAAAGCAGAATTATATAGATTAATGGACTATATCAGGGCACTTTCTCTTAACAATAACCGTACCTGGTTTCACGATAATCACGATGAGTACGATGCTGTGCGCAAGGATTTTATTGCGTTTCTTGATATGTTTCGCTTTAAGCTTAGCAAAGAGGCTCCCGATGTAGGCAAGGCAATAATGTATATGGAGCCAAGGGAGTGGATGTACAGAATTGCCCGTGATATGCGCTTTCACAAAAACGGTCCACCGTATAACCCTGCCTTTAGAGCGTATATTTGCGCAAATAAAAAATCCTGGCAGCCTATTGGCTACTACTTAAGATTATTCCCAAACGGCAGCTGCTTCGGTACAGGCCTTTGGTGTGAAAATACTGCCCAAATGAACAATGTGCGAAAGTATATATCTTTGCATTACGATGAATTTAAAAAGGCGCTTAATAAAGGTGGGATATCTGTAGACGGAGAAAGGCTGAAATCTATGCCGCGAGGCTTTTCGGCAAATGACCCTGCAGCTGAGTATATAAAATACAAAAACTGGACACTTATTGTGCATATACCCGATGAGGATATAACTACCTTTGATGAGCTTTCCGATGTACTGATATTTTATGTACGTAAAATGGAGCCTATGCGACAGTTTCTTTTAAAGGCATCGCAGTATGTGGATAACGGCAGACCCGAGTTTGAATGGTAAAAAAGACTACAAGCGAGAGCTTGTAGTCTTTTTTACCGATTTAGCTAATTATTCAATAACTGTCTGTCCCTGATTCTTTGCAGGTACAAGAGCAATATAGCTTCTGCCCACATTAAGTGAAAGGTCTTCGCCGTCTGCACCGTAGAATTTCATAATGTCAGAGTAGTCGCCCTTTTCCCAAGTGATGTTTTCGTATGTTCCGTTTGAAATGTATACACCCTTACCACTTGAGAGGTCATAAGAAATTCTGCCCTTGCTGTCAAGAACTGTTGTTGTAGAGTAAACGATGATGATGTTTGTAAAGCTTTGCTGTGTGCCGTTATCATCCTTAAAGGCGTTGCCGTTTAGTGAGCTTAAATAAACCTTGTTTTCAGCGTCATAAGTGTATTTGTAAGTAAAGCTTGATGAGAAAGGAACACTTACCTTTGTGCAAGCGCCACCACTGAGTTTAGCAGCAGCTTCGTTGAATTTGAAGGGCTTGTCCTTGCCTTCTTCAGCAGTTGTTCTGAAGCTTTTCTTCTCGATGTTGTTCATAACACCATCTTTTGTTGTGTATGCTGTGTGTTCGGAGTCAACGTTTCTTGACCTGTCGCGAGAGAAGCCACTGTCGCTCATACCGTCTATGTGAGCTGTGTTGTGGTTATCGAGAGCGTTGTAGCCTTGTGGGCTGCCACCGAAGTGAACGAATATAGAGTCAAAGCCCTCTGCAATTTCTACAAAGTAGTGTCTTGCACTTCTTGTTGGGCCGATTTTATCGGGTAGGCGAGATGCATCTGCAAACATACAAAGCATTCTTGTAATGCCACCCTCGGCAAGCATTTCCCAAACAATATCTGCCGATGCAATACCCCACTGTGGCCTTGCCTGTGGGTGATTTTCAACAGAAACTAAAACGGAACGTTTGCCGATTAATTCTTCAGGGTAATTTGCCTCACCTGTAAGTGGGTTAATATTTGCAGGTGGAGGAGGGAGTGTAGTTGCCTCGGTTGTAGGTGCTGCTGTGGTGGTAGGCTCTTCCTCTTCTTTACCACAGCCTGCAAAGCAGCTTACCATGAGTATAGCAGCCATGGTAAGTGAAAGAATTTTAGTAAGCTTTGATTTTTTCATTTTAGTCAATTTTCTCATTCCTTTAATGGGGTTTATAACCAGAATTCCACAAGGTGCTTAATTTGGCCAAACACCTGTGGTCTCGTTACATCTATTGTAACATCTGCCACGGAAAAAACAAGACACAAAGTGTAAAGAACGCTGAAAATTGTCGAAATGAATAATAATGAGTGCAAATTTTTGGTTGATTGAACATCATTATTTTTATGGAATAATGCAAATATTACCAAAGCAGCTGCCAGGAAGAAAATATAGCCAAAATCACTAAAGTATCTTTGCAAAAGGCCACCTGCCTGTGTATCGGCAATTACAGTTGCAATAGCTATTAAAATGCTTATAACAGTAACTCCGAAAAGCTTACTTTCCTTAAGGGTCTGCTTAGCTTTAGGTAAAGCAAACATAAACCATAATACAGGCGTGCAGGTAATAATACCACCAAAGCAAAGCTCATAAATTGTTTTACCAACATAGGCTGTGCTTATTTGCACATTTTTAATAAACGGGAAGGTAGCTACAAATTGTGGTGTTTGGAAAAGGTATGTGAAAAGTCCGAGTCCTGTGCGAGAAATATCAAAGCCTCTGCTTGTAACATCGTTTGTGGTAAGGTTGTAGCCTGAGCCGAAATCAAATGGGGAGCCGAAACGAATAAAGTTATAGTACATTATTCCCGATGCAACAATCACAAAAGGTACGGCAAGTGCGATAAGATTTTTTATTCCTTTACCGGATAAAATGTATTTATCCTTAAAGAAAAATTCAGCAAATATAGGTAAAGCTAATGCACACATAAGCACACTTTGAGGTCTGCATCCAACAGAAAGTGCCATACAGCTTGAGCCGAGAATAAAGTATAATATTTGTCTTTTTTGAGCATACTTGCCTTTAAGCCACCAGTACAAGCCCCATACAACAAAAGCCATAGCGCAAATAATTGGCAAGGAGTAAAAATCAGGTCTTTTAACAAGGAACATTGTTCCACAGCAAAATACAAAGGCAAACGAGGTTAAAAGGTATGTGCCCAACGAAAGCTTTTTAAAGTGCTTTGTGGCAATAAGCTCAAGTAAAGCGAAAACACCTGTAGCAAAAATAAATGCAAATCCGATAATACCAAAAGCAGTAGGGAAGGGTGCATCAAGTATTGCTCTGCAAGGAAGGTACATAAGCAATAATGGTACAATACCGAAATATACATAGTAGTGGCCGTTAAAAAATGCTACATCCCAACGGTAACGGTCGCCTGTAAGGCTTTGCTGCTGCATACGTGCAGTTGTATCGTATGGGTTTTCCATATTTAGTAACGATTCAGGGATATCGTTGTTATCTATATATACTTTACCTTGTAAAATCGCTTGTGCAAGCTCATCGTATTGATTGTGGTGCTGCATACTCAAAGGTGCAAGTGTAACACCGTTTTCTGTGTAATCTAAGCCAATAAACAATGGGTTTAGTATGCCGATGGTTATAAACGCAATGCAAAGCGCAGTGAAAAGCAGAGTGCGTAGGTTGCGCTTTGTGGTTGGAAGCTCACAAAGTGGGGTACTATAAATACGTGCGCTTGGTTTGAATATGTTGTAAAGCAAGAATATGCAAATAAAAAACATGAATCTTCCAAATGAAAAATCAAAAGGTCTTTCTTCGTTTATGGAAATATCTTTAATCTTTAAAATATAGTCATCACTGCTGAAAACCAATTTTAGGTGCTGTGATTCACCAACAGAATTAACATTTATATAGTGGCTTTTTTCAACATCTCTGTAAATTGTTCTTGCAGGTGTCTGGTAGTAAAATTCGTTACCCCGGTCGGTAAGATAAACGGTTACCTGCATTGTTTGCGGAGCAGTATCAGAGGGTGTAATTTTTATGTTATATACTTCTCTGTTCAATTCTGAAAATTCAAGCTCGTTTCCCGAAAGTACGGTATATTCGCCGTAAGCATCCTTTTTATCGGAAATATAGTTGGTTAACGAAAAATTATCGTAGCCATTGCTTGTATAGTAGTTGATATTGAAAATTGAGATTTCAAGCCCAAGGCAAAACAAAATTATTGCAATAAATGAAAAAACATCTCGCTTTGATTGCGAATCTGCTTTGGTGGCTTTTTTATGAATGAAAAAGGCGAGGGCAGAAAATACGGTTAAAATTAAAACAGCAAGAAAAATCATAAAAATTCTCCGTAGATTAAATTTATTAGGTAATTAATATACCACAATTAAAACATAAAATTTATTATTTGTAAATAATTCAAGCTATTTAAGCATATATTCTAATATCAAAATATTAGAGGTGCTTATGGAAAGAATTGTTAAAAGAGAAGCAGTTACATATGATTTAATGAAAAAATATATAGAAAAGCTTTGCGCACAATACAGTAGCTTAAGGCTGGTATCTTTAGGGAAATCTGTTATGGGCAAGGAGCTTTTTTGCCTTCGTATAGGCAACGGTAAAAGACGGGTGATGTATGTAGGTGCCATCCACGGACTTGAGTGGCTTACTACCCTTGTTGTGTTGAAGTTTTGCGAGGAGCTGCTGTTAGCAGAAAAGGAAAATACCTGTATACAAGGCTATAGCGCAAGAGATTTATTAAAAAATGTAAGCCTTGCAGTTGTGCCAATGCTAAACCCGGATGGTGTAGATATTGCCCAAAAGGGTGTTAGCGCCTGTGAGAATCTTAAAGAACAAATTTATGATATTTGTAAATTTGATTTTTCCTGCTGGAGTGCCAATGCCAACGGCGTGGATTTAAACCACAATTTTAACGCTGATTGGTATGCATTAAGAGATTTTGAACAATTAAACGGCATAACAAAGCCTTCGTCACGCAGGTTTGGTGGTGCTTATCCCGAAAGCGAGCCTGAGGTGAAAGCACTTACAAGTATTTTGAGAAAAGTGCATTTTCACAGACTTTACTCATTCCATTCACAGGGTGAAGAAATCTTTTTTGAGTACGGCAAAAACACGCCTCCAAACTCACTTATAATTGCAAAGGCACTTGCAGGGGTAACAGATTATACCTTGGTATCAAATGCAGGGCATTGTAGTAGTGGAGGGCTTAAGGATTGGTTTATAGAGGAATTTAAGGAGCCGGCTTTTACAATAGAAATAGGCAAGGGTAAAAATCCCTTGCCTGTAGAAAGCTTTGAAGAAATATACCAAAAAATAGAGCCTTTGGTAGTATTGGGGTTGATGCTTTGAAATGTACCGTAACCGATTTGCGAGCAAAAGAGGTTGTTAGCATTGATAGTGGTTGCAGATTAGGCTGCGTAACCGATGTTGAAATAGATACCTGCACAGGCTGCCTTGTAAGCATTACCGTTTTTTGTGGTAAGGGCGTATGTGGCTTTTTCGGCAGGGGCGAAGAAATTATCGTCTGCTGGAAGGATATTGTGGTAATAGGCGATGATACTATATTGGTGCGTAAGGGCGGAAAGAAATTGTAGTGTGAAAATAGCAGTTTGCAATTAGCAGATAGCAGAGCTTCGCAAAATTCAAGTGATGCGAAGCCTGACCCCCTTGCAAACCGAAGGTTTGGAGGAGGGGGACCGTTTTTTTAATTACTAAATGTTAAAGGGGCTGTAAAAAAACGCAAGTTTTTTTACAGCCCCTATCTATACGATATCATTTTCTTGTAGCATTGTAATATTTTGATTTAATGCTGTTGATGAGTGAAAGCTTGCCTGACTCATTTACCAAAAGCTCCTCTAAGGGGTATGCTTTGAGTGTGAATTCTGCTTTATCGCTTTCGTATAAATCCAGGATGTTGCCAAGGGCATCCTCTGTTAAGCAGGAATAAACAAAATCGAATGGGTTAAGAGAATTTGTTACATTCTTTCTGTATTTCCACTCTACCTTGTTATCCTCACCGAAAAGACCTATTCTTATAACGCCACTCTTACGTATTTTGCGAGAGGGGTAGGAGGCTACAATAGCCTTTTTGCCCTCAATCTCTTTTGAGTAGTTTATAAATGAAACCATACAGTTGGAGCAGTATTTCAAAGCCTTGTCAAGAGTGTATTCACCCCAGGTTTCACCAAAGTCGTTGGAGTCGCAGTAGCTTATATATCCTGCAATATTTCTTGAATACATTCTTATAATATTGTTGTTCATAAGCACAAATTGTGTTTCAGAGCTTTTTCCTGCAAAACCAACCTTGTTTGCTTTTTCGCTTCTGTGCCAGGTTTCGCCTCCGTCCTCTGTGTAAATGGCGCTTGTGTATTCGGTTCGACTGTTGTTGTCGTAGATTGCAAAGAGAACTCTTGTTTTGCCGTTTGCATTAACAGTAATACCTCTGCCGGGTGCAAAGCCTGTAAAGCCCGAGGATTCAACCTGGTTATTTATAATTTTTGCGTCGCTCCAGGTTTCACCACCATCGGTGCTTTTTTTCATCCACAGATAGTATGTAGGGTAAATCTTTATAGGTGCATACGCAAAGAATACGTTAGCATGCACGTCCTTGTTATTGAGGGAGCCGTCCTTGTTCATTTGCTTTACGGTAACGGGAATAAAGCCTCCCTCTGCTTTTGTGTATATGTAGTAGCTTTTATCAACGTAATAATTGTTGTACAAGGTGTTATCACTATGCTTTAGAACAGGCGCGAAGCCGTTTTCAACAAAATCACCAACATAATATGGGTAGTGCGCTTTATCTAATGTGGTGCTTTCTGCTTTTTCGCTACTTGTTTTGTCGCAAAGGGAGAGCTTACCGTCAATATAACCACTACCCTTGCCATAGGTACCTGCACTCCATAGACCCATAAAGGCAGGGCAGGCGTCGCACATGTGGTATATAACATTGTCCTCTGCCTCGCAGATTGCCGAATCACAAAAGGATGCGCTTTTTGGAATGGCTTTGTTGTGGTCTGCATGCTCCATATCCTCGAAGCTGTTAACGAATATCACATCGGACCAGGTAGCGCCATTGTCATCTGAGTAGCGCAAAGCAGTTTCAATATTTGCCGGGTCATCAGTGCCGTTGCCGTAGCGCACATCACCACAGGCAAGTATTCTGCCGCTTTTAAGAGTTAATATCGCAGGTATTCTGAAAAGCTTACTGTTTGCTGTACCTGCTGAATATGGGTTAGTAATACTCATATTTTTATCTCCAATCATTTTTTGTTGCAAATCAAACAATTCTAAATGTTTTAACTTCAAATGGTGTTATGCTGAAGGTAATGGTGTTGCCGTTAAATTCAACGGGTTTGTTTTCATCCTCCATAAGGTTACATTCAAATGCCTTTGTAAACGGCAAATTAATTGTAAGTGTTCTTTGACCACGTACCCTTCTGCTTTGGTAAATACGTATAATTGTGCCGTTGCCATCCTGTGCTGCCTTAACTGCATCAATAATAATATCGTCATTGTCGCAGTAAATAAAGCTGTGGCTTTCAGGGAGAGTACCCTCCTGTGCGCTTACAGGTATTGCTTTTAGTGGAACATTGAGCTTGAATGCCTCTTGTACTGTGCCACCGGTCTGCCAGGTGCCGTTATGTGGGTAGAAAGAGTACGTGAACTTGTGGTAGCCTAAATCGCCCTTCCTGTCGGGGCAGGTAGGTGCTCTTAAAAGAGTGATTCGCATTGTACTGTCAAGTATATCGTAGCCGTACTTACAGTCGTTAAGAATACTTACACCATAGTCGCCCTCGGATAAGTCTGCCCATTTGTGTGCGCATTGCCCAAAGCGAGCAGCATCAAAGGACGAGTTTCTGTGTGTAGGTCTTTTTATTGCACCGTGTGCAGCCTCAAAGGTTGCCTCTGTGTTAAGCACATTAACAGGGAATGCTGCCTTCATAACCTTATCTCTTTCTTGCCAGTCAACCTCAGTTTCAAAAAGAACCTGCCTTGAATCGGCATAGAGAATAATGTTTTGAGTAATTGTGGATTTATTAAAGGTTTTTGTAACTTTCAGCACAGCTCTTACAGGTGAGCATTCTGCTATTTCTACGCTGTCTGCCTTTTCAAGCACCCACTTTTTCTTTTCGTAGTTTTGCTCAAGGTTCCAGGCAGTTTCGTGCACACATTTATCAATAAAAATTGTAATAATATTTGCTGTGCCTGTAAGTGTTTCTCGGTTGTTTTCTTTATCGAATATTGATGTAAGATTACCGTTTTCATCGTATTTTACACGAAGAACACTGTTTTCAATAACACCGTTACCGATTGCAACTGCCGAAGGCTCACATTCACCCTCAAACGGGAAGAATTTGTAGCCCATTGCAGGTACATCCTCTGCAATAAATTCTGTGTAAGAAGAACCGTCTTTTACAAAATTACGGAAAAGCTTGCCAACAGCCCTTGTGCCCTCAATTGTAACAAAGGAGGTGCATTTTTGTGGAAGCATATTCCATACAATAACACCGTCTGCAGCAACCTTAATGTTGCTTGACAGCTTAATAAGACTTTCATCATAAATAGCGTTAGCTTCACTTAAAAGCTCATTGAATGAAGCTCTGCAGTCCTCCATAGCCTCGTGTATGGAGGTTCCGGGCAGAATATCGTGGAATTGGTTTGTAAGGAGCTTGCGCCAAATTGATTTAAGCTCTGCTGCTCGGTAGCCACCACCGAAAACCTTTGCCATCTCAATTCGGGTAAGCAAAAATTCACTTTGCCTGTTTCCTTTTTTTATAAAGCCTTGGCTTGTGTAGGTGCCACGGTGATTTTCGTAGTAAAGCTCATCGCAGTAGGTGGGGAGCTCATCGCTAACCTTTTCTGCCTCTGCAAAATATTCCTGTGGATGGCCCATTTGGGTTGATGGAAGGCCCGGGAAATTCTTTAAACGCTTTGCGTTTTCAAGCATTCTGTATGTGCTTCCTCCACCACCGTCTCCGTAGCCAAACATACCAAAGCCTGTTTTCATAACGCCCTTAAGGTCGTTGTTGTAGGAGGCTGCGTGTACCTGTGCAGGGTCAAAATCACCCTGATAGTGTGAGCGCTGGTTAAGGGCGAGAATCTGTGAGCCGTCGTGTCCCTTCCACTTGAATAAGGTGTGGGGAAAACGGTTTGTATCCTGGTTAAGAAGCTTTGTGGTGATGAAATACTTCATACCACTTTTTTTAATAATTTGAGGTAATGCGTGTGAAAAGCCGAAGCAGTCGGGGAGCCAGTAGGTGTCAGATGAAACACCGAATTCCTCAAGGAAAAATTCTCTGCCGTACAAAAGCTGACGAATCATACTTTCGCCCGATGCAATGTTTGTATCACATTCAACCCAGGTGTTACCAACAATGTTCCATTGGCCGTTTTTGACCTTTTCTTTTATTCTTTCATAAAGCTCAGGGTAGTTTTGCTTAACCATATCGTAAACAACAGCCTGGCTTTGGGTAAAGGTGAATTCGGGGTATACATCCATAAGTGCAAGGTTATTTGCGTAGGTTCTTGCGCACTTTCTTTCAGATTCCTGTATTCTCCACAGCCAGGCAACGTCAATGTGGCTGTGGCCATCCATAATAACGTGTGATTGTGCAGTATAGGGGATTTCGCTGAGCTTTTTCTCAAAATGCTCACAAGCAGTGGCAATAGAGGCTCTTGCCTGCTCATCGTCAAAATCAAAATCTACAAGGTGAATAGAATCGTCAAGCACCTTGTAAACGCTTTCTTTTGTAAATTCATCGTTTATATATTCTAAAGCATCCCAAGCAGTTACGCAGTTGAGGTAAAACCTTTCGCATATTTCATCTACAACGCAAAATTGGGCATACTTTAATGTGTATTCACATTCGTTTTTACCTGCCATAGCATCATTGCAAAAGCCTGCAGAGTCAACAGAAGCCTCAAGCTCGATTTCTATAGGCTCACCAAACTTTAAAAAGTTGGGGGTAATGTTTACGGTTTCTCTGCCAACCCAACCACTTTTTTCTCTTGATGAAACGGAGTTTGCGATTTTACCGTCTATTCTGACAATTATTTCGCCACCGAAATCAAGCTTTAAGTAGATTTTTTTGCCCTTGTAGCTTTCGGGGAGTGTAACCTGCGCTTTAAAAATTCTTGCACAGTCATACCTTGCAAGCCAGTGCTGACCAAGGGTAATAAGCTGAGCCTCGTTTTCTTTGAATTCGTATTTACCTTGACCTAAGTAGTTTCCATCGTAGGTAACCCACTGAGGTATATTAGTGCTTTCGCTTATGCAGTATTTTTCTAATTGTTTAAGCATATCGAAAAGCACAGCCTTTTTAGGCGTTCTCATAAAAAATCCCCCGTACATTTAAAGTTTAATTACATATAGATAATACCACCAATTGAAAAGCACTGCAATATTACTGAATTTAGAATATAAAAGCACAAGTTTAGTAATTTTTACCAAAAAATTATGTATATTTACATATAAAAAATGGTACTCAAAAGCCACGGTTTATATTGACAATATTACACAAATTATGATATTATTATTTTGCTCTTTAAATCGATACGAGATATCGGAAAGATGAATGTAAAATATCAGGTACAGGTTGACTGTATCAGTACTTTTGTGCGTTCAGCCTTGCCAAAGAGCAAGGCTTTATTTTTTTGTTGAAAGGGTATTTATTATGACACAGCAACTCAAGGCTAAAACAATAAACATTGCTGCAGCTCAAGCGGAATTGACTCCGTTTTATTCTGCAGTTGCTGCTCACTTGTTTTCTGTTGATACTCTTGCTGTTTTTAATGCTCCTGAATATGTTGTTTTTCCCGGCTTTTGCGATGTGCATGTGCATTTTCGTGAGCCGGGTTTTTCTTATAAAGAGACTATCGAAACAGGTAGCAAGGCGTCTGCAAGGGGGGGCTACACAGCAGTGTGTACAATGCCCAACCTTAACCCTGTGCCGGATAGTGTAGAGCATTTAAATGAGCAGCTTGAAATTATAGAGAATACATCGGTAGTTCACGTTTATCCGTATGCATCAATAACAGTAGGTCAAAAAGGCGAGGAGCTTTCCGATTTTGATGGTATGGCTCAAAAAGCAATTGCTTTTTCTGACGACGGTAAGGGTATACAAACCGAGGAGCTTATGCGAGAAGCAATGCTTAAAGCAAAGGCTTTAGGTAAAATGATAGTTGCCCATTGTGAAGATAACAGCTTGCTTTTTGGTGGCTACATTCATGCCGGTGAGTATTGCAAGGCACACGGCCACAAGGGTATATGCAGTGAAAGCGAATGGAAGCCTATCGAGAGAGATTTAAAGCTTGTAAAAGAAACAGGCTGCAGCTACCACGTTTGTCATATATCAACTAAAGAAAGTGTGGAGCTTATAAGAAAAGCAAAGGCAGAGGGGTTAGATGTTACCTGCGAAACAGGCCCACACTACCTTGTGCTTGATGATAACGACCTTGAGGAAAGTGGCTCATTCAAAATGAACCCACCACTTCGTAGCGAAGATGATAGATTAGCACTTATAGAAGGCATTAAGGACGGCACTATAGATATGATTGCTACCGACCACGCCCCACACTCTGCCGAAGAAAAGAGTAAAGGGCTTCAGGGTAGCGCCTTCGGTATAGTAGGCATAGAAACAGCCTTCCAGATAATGTACACAAACCTTGTTGAAACAGGTGTTATAACCTTAGAAAAATTAATAGAGCTTTTAGCAATTAATCCACGCAAACGCTTTAACATTCCACTTGGTACAGATTACACAGTGTGGGATTTAGAAAAAGCCGTTGTAATAAAATCAGAGGATTTTATATCAAAGGGCAAGGCTTCTCCGTTTGAAAATACTCCCGTTAAATCAGAGTGTGTGCTTACGGTGTGCGATGGCAATATAGTTTATAAAGCATAAATCTCGTTTATAATTCATCATTCATATATTTAGGAGGCATCTCTAATGGCAAAGAGAACAGACATTAAGAAAGTTTTAATTATTGGCTCAGGTCCAATTGTTATCGGACAGGCTGCAGAGTTTGACTATGCAGGTACACAGGCTTGTTTAGCACTTAAAGAAGAGGGCTACGAGGTTGTGCTTGTGAACTCAAACCCTGCAACTATTATGACAGATACCATTATTGCCGATAAGGTTTATATGGAGCCACTTACACTTGAATACGTGGCTAAGATTATTCGCCACGAGCGACCTGATGCTATTATTCCGGGTATTGGTGGTCAGACAGGTCTTAACCTTGCTATGCAGCTTGAGAAAAAGGGTGTGCTTAGAGAGTGCGAGGTAAAGCTTCTCGGTACATCAAGTGCATCTATTGAGCGTGCTGAAGACCGTGAGCTTTTCAAAGAGCTTTGCGAATCTATCGGTGAGCCTGTTATCCCTTCAGAAATTACCTATTGCCTTGAAGAGGCTGTTGAGGCTGCAGAAAGAATCGGTTACCCTGTAGTTGTTCGCCCTGCATTTACCCTTGGTGGTACAGGTGGTGGCTTTGCTTACAATAAAGAGGAGCTTATTGAAATCGGTACAAACGCATTCAAGCTTTCTCCTGTTCATCAAGCTCTTATTGAAAAGTCCGTTAAGGGCTATAAAGAGATTGAGTTTGAGGTTATGCGTGACTCTAACGACCACGCTATCACAATCTGTGGTATGGAAAATATTGATCCTGTAGGTGTTCACACAGGCGACTCCTGCGTTGTTGCTCCTATTATGACTCTCTCAAAAGAAGATGAGAGAATGCTTAACGAATCAGCTATTAAGCTTATTAAGGAGCTTAAAATTGAGGGTGGCTGTAACGTTCAGTTTGCACTTAACCCTCACACATCAGAGTATTACCTTATCGAGGTAAACCCACGTGTTTCTCGTTCATCTGCACTTGCTTCAAAGGCATCAGGCTATCCTATTGCACGTGTTACTGCAAAAATTGCTGTCGGTATGGCTCTTGAGGAAATTAAAATTGCTAATACTAATGCAGCCTTTGAGCCTAAGCTTGACTACGTTATTGCAAAGCTTCCCCGTTTTCCGTTTGATAAGTTTGCATCTGCAACTAATATACTTGGTACACAGATGAAGGCTACAGGCGAGGTTATGGGTATTGGCTCTAACCTTGAGGAGGCTCTCCTTAAGGGCATTCGTTCTCTTGAAATCGGTGCAAACCATATGTACCTTTCAAAGTTTGATAATATGAGTGTTGAGGAGCTTCTTGAATACATCTCAGAGTTCCGTTCAGATAACATCTTTGCTATTGCAGAGCTTATCTACCACGGTGTTTCAATTGAGAAGATTCACGAAATCACAATGATTACACCATTCTTCTTAGAGGCAATCAAAAACATTATCAATATGGAAGAAAAGCTTCGTGTTGATAAATCTGTAGATATACTTGAAGCTGCTAAGAAAATAGGCTTCAGTGATAAATACATTGCTCGCCTTTGGAAATGTAATGAAATTGATGTTTACAATATGCGTAAGGAAAATAATCTTTTCCCTGTATTCAAAATGGTAGATACCTGCCACACTAACGCATATATTCCATATTTCTATTCATCATACACAGGTGAAAATACTTCTCGCCTTACTAATAAGAAAAAAATTATCGTTCTCGGTGCAGGCCCCATCCGTATCGGTCAGGGTGTTGAGTTTGACTACTCAACCGTTCACGCAGTTATGACTATTAAAAATGCAGGCTATGAGGCTATTATTATCAACAATAACCCCGAAACCGTTTCTACAGACTACACCACAGCCGATAAGCTTTATTTCGAACCACTCACCCCTGAAGATGTTATGAACATTGTTGAGTTCGAAAAGCCTGAGGGCGTTGTAGCATCTCTCGGTGGACAGACAGCTATCAACCTTGCACAGCCACTTCACGACCGTGGTATAAAAATCATAGGTACAGATTGTGCTGCTATTGACCGTGCAGAGGACCGTAATGCATTCGAAAACCTTCTTAACGAGCTTAATATTCCTCGAGCAAAGGGTAAGGCAGTTACAAACCTTGAAGACGGTATCGCAGCTGCAGCAGATATAGGCTACCCTGTTCTTGTTCGCCCAAGCTTCGTGCTTGGTGGCAGAGCTATGCAGATTGTTGCTAATGAAGAGCAGCTTCGCCACTACCTTAAAACTGCTGTTGAAATTGACGTAGACAAGCCTGTTCTTGTTGATAAATACATTCAGGGTAAAGAGGTTGAGGTTGACGCTATCTGCGATGGCAGAGATGTGTTTGTTCCGGGTATTATGGAGCTTGTTGAAAAAACAGGTGTTCACTCAGGCGACTCAATCAGTGTTTATCCTTCCTTCAGTATTTCCGATAAGGTTAAGGGCATCATTCTTCAGTATGCTAAAAAGCTTGGTCTTGGCATCGGCATCGTAGGTCTTTACAACATTCAGTTCATCGTTGATGAGCACGATGATGTTTATATTATTGAGGTTAACCCTCGTTCATCAAGAACAGTTCCTTTCCTTTCAAAGGCAACAGGCTACTCCCTTGCAGATATTGCAACAGAGGTTATTATGGGTAAGAGCCTTAAGGAGCAGGGTATATTCGATATCTACCCAACAGAGAAAAAACGCTGGTATGTAAAGGTTCCTGTATTCTCATTTAACAAGATTCGTGGCCTTGATGCTTACCTTTCACCTGAAATGAAATCAACAGGTGAAGCAATCGGTTACGATAACAAGCTTAACAGAGCACTTTATAAGGCTCTTCAGGCATCAGGTATGCACCTTCAGAATTACGGTACTGTGTTTGCAACAATTGCAGATGCCGATAAAGAAGAGGCACTTCCTCTCATCCGTCGCTTCTACAACCTTGGCTTTAACATTCAGGCTACAGAGGGTACAGCAAACTTCCTTAAAAAGCACGGCATAAGAACCCACGTTCTCAAAAAGCTTTCTGAGGGTAGTGATGAGGTTGCAGATGCTCTTCGTCAGGGCCATATTGCATACGTTATCAACACAAAGGATATCAGCGCAACAGGTGAAGCTAACGATGGTCTTCTTATCCGTCGCTATGCTACTGAAAACAACGTAAACATCTTTACAGCGCTTGATACAGTTCGTGTGCTTCTTGATGCTCTTGAGGAATCAACAATTACAATTTCAACAATTGATGCATAACCCACTCAAGTAGAGTTTTATTGGAGAAAAAAATGAAACAAAGTATTTTCACAATAACCGAAAATGTTCAGCTTACTGAAACAGTTTTCAAAATGAAGCTGTCGGGAGATATAAGCGATATTACATCTCCCGGTCAGTTTGTAAATATTAAATTAGATGGCCTCTACCTTCGCAGACCCATTTCTGTGTGCGATAGTGAAAACGGCGTGCTTACTCTTGTTTACAAGGTTGTAGGTAAGGGCACAGAGCAAATGTCTAAAATGCAGGCAGGGGAGAATTTAGATATTCTCACGGGCCTTGGCAATGGCTACAATACCACCGTTTCAGGTGATAGGCCTGTGCTTTTAGGTGGCGGCGTAGGTGTTCCACCCCTTTATATGCTTTGTAAAAAGCTTATTGCGCAGGGTAAAGAGGTTAGCGTTATATTGGGCTTTAACACTAAGGATGAAATTTTCTACGAGGATGATTTTAAAGCTCTTGGTGCAAAGGTTTATGTTACTACTGTAGATGGCTCCTACGGCATAAAGGGCTTTGTTACAGATGCACTTAAACAGGTAGATTATACTTATTTCTACACCTGTGGACCTGAGCCAATGCTTAAAGCACTTTACAAAGCAACCACCACAAGTGGTCAGTTCAGCTTTGAAGAAAGAATGGGCTGTGGCTTTGGTGCTTGTATGGGCTGCTCCTGTAAAACAATTTCGGGCTATAAGCGTATTTGCAAGGATGGCCCTGTGCTTGAAAAGGAGGAGATTTTATGGGCAGATTAAGTGTAGACCTTTGTGGTATAGAGTTAGATAACCCAATAATCCCTGCAAGTGGTACATTCGGCTACGGCTATGAGTTTGCCGAGCTTTACGATATAAATATGCTTGGTACCTTCTCCTTTAAGGGTACAACAAAGGACCCTCGCTTTGGTAACCCTACACCACGTATTGCAGAGTGTACTGCAGGTATGATAAATGCAGTAGGTCTTCAAAACCCGGGTGTTGAAAAGGTTATCTCCGAGGAGCTTCCAAAGCTTAGCAAATGCTTTAATAAAAAGGTTATGGCAAACGTTAGTGGCTTTGCTGTAGAGGATTATGCATATACCTGCCAAATGCTTGATAAAGAGGAGCAGGTAGGCTGGCTTGAGGTTAATGTAAGCTGTCCTAACGTGCACGGTGGTGGTATGAGCTTCGGCACAAACCCTGAGGCAGCAGCAGAGGTTACAGCAGCAGTTAAAGCAGTTACAACTAAGCCTGTTATAATTAAGCTTTCACCAAATGTTACAGATATTGTTGCAATAGCAAAGGCTTGCGAGCAGGCAGGTGCAGACGGTATCAGCCTTATAAACACACTTTTAGGTATGCGAATAGACCTTAAAACTAAAAAACCTGTTATTGCAAATAAAATGGGTGGCTTTTCAGGCAGCGCAATCTTCCCTGTTGCAGTAAGAATGGTTTACCAGGTTGCAAACGCTGTTAATATACCTGTTGTAGGTATGGGTGGCGTAACAACGGCAGAGGATGTTGTTGAGCTTATGCTTGCAGGTGCAACTGCAGTTGAGGTAGGTGCTGCAAACCTTATTGACCCAATGGCTTGTAAAACAATCATTGAAGATTTGCCAAGGGTTATGGATAAGTACGGAATAAATAATCTTTCAGAAATAATAGGAGGAGCAAAAGCTTAAGTGAAATTGCCCACAGAGTAGTTTTTGCTCGGGGCGGTACCTTTGTACAGCACCACTCGCAATAAAACTTACTGTGAACAATTTTCTTTTAAGCTTTAAATGCTTCTAAGAAAGGAACAGATAATAATGGGTAAAGACGTAATCGTTGCTTGCGACTTTGCGAGCGCAGAAAAAGTATATGAATTTCTTGATAAATTCGAAGGTGGCAGAAAGCCTTTTGTAAAAATCGGTATGGAGCTTTTCTATGCAGAAGGTCCACAAATTGTAAGAGAAATTAAAAAGAGAGGCCATAAGATTTTTCTTGACCTTAAGCTTCACGACATTCCAAACACAGTTAAAAAATCAATGTCAGTATTATCAAACCTTGATGTTGATATCACAAACCTTCACGCATCAGGCACAATCCGTATGATGCAGGCAGCGCTTGAGGGCCTTACAAGACCGGACGGCACAAGACCACTCCTTATTGCTGTAACACAGCTTACATCAACAGACCAGGAGTCAATGGAAAACGATTTGCTCATTAAAGAGCCTATTGATAAGGTTGTTATGCACTATGCACACAATGCAAAGCTTGCAGGACTTGATGGTGTAGTTTGCTCACCACTTGAGGCAGGCAAGGTGCACGAAACATGTGGCAGTGAATTCCTTACAATTACTCCCGGTGTTCGCTTTGCAGATGGTGATATTGGCGATCAAAAGCGTGTTATGACACCTGCACAGGCTAAAGAAATCGGCTCAGACTACATCGTTGTAGGCAGACCAATTACTGCAGCTGAGGACCCTGTTGCAGCATACAACAGATGTGTAGCAGAGTTCTGTGATTAATTAGTAAAGGAGATTTAATATAATGGAAAGCTACAAAAGAGAGTTTATACAGTTTTTAGAGAGCGCAGGCGTTCTTAAATTTGGTGATTTCACTGCAAAGAGTGGTAGAAAAATCCCTTACTTCATCAATGCAGGTGATATAAAAACAGGCGAACAGATTTGCAAATTAGGCGAATTTTATGCAAAGGCATACTTTGAAAAGGTAGGCAACAAAAAAACAGTTCTCTACGGTCCTGCATACAAGGGTATTCCTATTGCTGTTTCTGTTGCAGTAGCCCTTGCAAAAAACGGACTCGATGTTCCGTTCTTCTTCAACCGTAAAGAAGAAAAGGATCACGGTGAGGGTGGCGTTTTTGTAGGCTACAAGCCACAAGAGGGCGAAGAAATCGTTATTGTTGAGGATGTTATTACAGCAGGTACAGCTATACGTGAAAGTATGGCTATACTTTCCGGACTTAAGGGTACAAAGGTTGCAGCAACCTTCGTAATGGTTGACCGTAAGGAAAAGGGTCAAACAGAAAAATCTGCTATGGCAGAGGTTGGCGAGGAGTATGGCTTCCCTGTATATTCTGTTGTTGATGTTTACGATATTATTGAATATTTAGAGGAAGATGAAAGCAACCGTGAAAACGTTGAAAGAATCAAAAAGTATCTTGAAGTAAACGGAGCTAAAGAATAAAACCGTACAATAAAATCCTTTACTCTATAAGCCTCTCTGGCGAAGAGAGGGGGACCACAATAAAGCCTTGCTTTGTTGTGGTGGAGAGTTCTAGCACCGTTAGGTGCGTACAATAAAATCCTTTACCTTATTCGAAAGAAAGGGAAATACATATGAGAAGTCTTATTGATATTTTAGATTTCACAACAGAAGAAATTGATGAGCTTATAGTTATTGCAAATGATATTATCGCTAACCCCGATAAATATGCAGAAAAATGCAAAAGGAAAAAGCTTGCAACACTTTTCTTTGAGCCATCTACACGAACACGCCTTAGCTTTGAGGCAGCAATGCTTGAGTTAGGTGGTAGTGTTATAGGCTTTTCAGAGGCAAACAGCTCCTCTGCTGCTAAGGGCGAAAGCGTTTCCGATACAGCAAAAACAATCAGCTGCTATGCAGATATTATTGCAATGCGCCATCCAAAAGAGGGTGCACCACTTGTTGCTGCTCAAAGCGCAAGCATACCTGTTATAAATGCAGGTGATGGTGGCCACAACCACCCAACACAAACACTTGCAGACCTTCTCACCATCAGCCGTGAAAAAGGTGGTTTTAGTAACCTTACAGTAGGCTTTTGCGGCGACCTTAAATTCGGCAGAACAGTTCATTCACTTATAAGTGCATTATCAAGGTATACAGGTCTTAAATTTATTTTAATTTCACCTGATGAGCTTAAGCTTCCAAGCTACATTAAAAAGGATGTTCTTCAAAAAAACGGCATCCCTTATGTGCAAACAACAGATCTTGAAAGCGTAATGCCGGAGCTTGATATTCTTTATATGACTCGTGTACAGCGTGAAAGATTTTTTAATGAAGAGGATTACCTCAGACTTAAGGATAGCTACATCTTAACCCCTAAAAAGCTTAAGAGCGCAAAGCCATCCTTATCAATAATGCATCCGCTTCCCCGTGTTAACGAAATTTCCGTTGCAGTAGATGATGACCCGAGAGCTTGCTATTTTAAGCAGGTACTCAACGGCAAATATATCCGTATGGCGCTCATTCTTAAATTGTTGGAGGAGGCAGGAAGATGAATATAGATGCTATTACAAACGGCTTTGTTATTGACCATATTATAGCAGGCAGAGGAATGCGTATTTATGAGCTTTTAGGGCTCGATAATCTTGATTGTCCCGTTGCAATTATCCGAAATGTAAACAGCCATAAGCGTTGCAAAAAGGATATTATTAAAATTGACGAGGATATAGAGCTTGATATTGATGTTATCGGCTATGTGGACCCGGGTGCAACAGTTAACATTATTCGCGATGGCAGACTCGTTGAGAAAAAGGTGCTTGAGCTTCCCGAAACCCTTACAAATGTTATAAAATGTAAAAATCCCCGTTGTATAACTACAACGGAGCAGGAGTTAAATCACATATTTAAGTTAACAGATAAGGATAGAGGAATCTACCGTTGCATCTACTGTGAAACACAGGCGAAATAAAAGATGGCAACTTAACCATATTAAGAGCATTTAACGGGTATTTTATTATACCTTTCGCGCCTTGACTCAGTTTTACCCATATGGTAAAATTAAAGTGTTAAAGGTCATCCTATGACTGACGGATTATGTGGAGCTTACCACAAGGGAATAGGAACAGTAAAAAAAGACCTTACAGCCGACCGTCTGGGCGCACTTGTTCTAATGGATAAGTGCGCTCTTATATGTTTTTTTACAGCTATTTAGAGGAGATTTTAAAATGAAAAAAGTTGGAATCATAATGGGGAGCGACAGCGACTTACCCGTAGTAGAAAAAGCAATTAACACCTTAAAGGAGTTTGAGGTTCCCTTTGAGGTTCACGTATTTTCAGCACACAGAACACCTGTTCAGGCAAAAGAGTTTTCCGAAAATGCCCGTGCAAACGGCTTTGGCGTAATTATTGCTGCTGCAGGTATGGCAGCACACCTTGCAGGCGCTGTTGCCGCTAACACAACCTTACCTGTTATCGGCATTCCAATTAAATCTCAAAACCTTGGTGGTATGGAGGCACTCCTTTCTACAGTACAAATGCCATCAGGTATTCCTGTTGCAACCGTTGCAATAGACGGTGCAGCTAATGCAGCTTTGCTTGCAATCGAAATGCTCTCTCTTTCAGATGAAGCTTTAGAGAAAAAGCTTGCAGAGAAAAGAGCAAAGGATACAGCTACAGTTCTTTCTAAAAATGTAGCAATAGAAGAAAAATACAACGGCTGATAAAATCAGCATTTTATTATATTTAACCAGAGGTGCACAAATGGGTGGTTTTTTTGGCGTAGCATCTAAAAACGATGCTGTACTTGATACTTTTTTCGGAGTAGACTATCACTCCCACTTAGGGACACGCAGAGCAGGTATGGCTGCTGTCAGTCCCGAAGCAGGTATGCAAAGAAAAATTCACAAAATCGAAAATTCACCGTTCAGAACAAAGTTTGAGAATATTCTCGACACAATGGAGGGCAACACAGCAATCGGTTGTATTAGCGACAGCGATGCACAGCCGCTTCTTATTCGTTCTAATCACGGTCTTTATGCTATATGTACAATCGGTATTATAAATAACAGCGATGCTCTCGTTAATCAGTATTTGTCCTTTAGTGGGGGACACTTCGGCGCCATGACTACAACAGGTATTACGGGAATAAATGCCTCAGAGCTTGTTGCGGCAATGATTGACCAAAAAAGCGATTTTGCAGAGGGTATCAAATTTGCTCAGGATGTAATTGACGGTACAGCCTCAATACTTATCCTTAAAGAGGATGGCAACCTTATTGCTGCAAGGGATAAGGTAGGTAGACTTCCTGTGCTTATAGGTAAAAGGGAGGATGGATATTGTATCTCTTTTGAAGACTTTGCCTATAAAAAGCTTGGTTATGAAGATTATAAGGAGCTTGGACCCGGCGAAATCGTAGAGGTTTCCTACGATGGTGTAGAGATTTTATCACCTGCAAGAAAGAAAAAGAAAATTTGCGCTTTCCTTTGGTCGTATTACGGTTATCCAACCTCCTGCTATGAGGGTGTAAATGTTGAGGTAATGCGCTACAGAAACGGTCATATAATGGCTAAAAGAGATAAAGAGTTAGGCATTGCTCAGGATATCGACTATGTTAGTGGCGTTCCTGATTCAGGCACACCACACGCAATCGGCTATTCTAACGAAAGCTCAGTTCCTTTTGCAAGACCGTTTATAAAATACACTCCAACCTGGCCAAGGAGCTTTATGCCCTCCAATCCACAGGAGCGTAGCAGAGTAGCAAAAATGAAGCAGATTCCTGTTCACGATCTTATTAAAGATAAAAAGCTTCTTTTTGTTGATGATAGTATTGTTCGTGGTACACAGCTTCGTGAAACAGTTGAATTCCTTTACGAAAACGGTGCAAAAGAGGTGCATATGCGCTCAGCGTGCCCACCTATAATGTACGGCTGTAAATACCTTAACTTCTCAAGGGCAACCTCCGAAATGGAGCTTATTTCAAGGGCAACCATTATGGAGCTTGAAGGCGAAGAGGGCTTTAAGCATTTAGATGAGTACAGTGATGCATCTACACAGCGTGGCCGGAATATGCGTAAGCTTATTTGCGAAAAGCTTAACTTTGCATCATTGGAATTTCAAACTCTTGAAGGCATTATTGAGGCAATAGGGCTTCCTGCAGATGAGGTTTGTACCTACTGCTGGAACGGTAAAGGCTAATTAATTACAGAAAAATTTTTAAGGAGAATAGATATGAATAATTCAAAATCAGAAAGCTACGCAGCAGCAGGTGTTGATATTACAGCAGGCTACAAGGCTGTAGAGCTTATGAAAAAACATATTGCCAGAACTCGTAACGAAGGCTCAATGGATGATGTTGGTGGCTTTGGTGGTTGCTTCGACTTTGCCTTTGCAAAGGGTATGGAGCATCCTGTATTAGTTTCAGGTACAGATGGCTGTGGTACAAAGGTAAAATTAGCTATTCTTATGGATAAGCACGATACAATCGGTATCGATGCAGTTGCAATGTGCGTAAACGATATTGTTTGTGTCGGTGCAAAGCCGTTATATTTCCTTGACTATATTGCTTGTGGTAAAAATATTCCTGAAAAAATTGCAGAAATCGTTAGTGGTGTTGCAGAGGGCTGTGTTCAGTCAGGTTGTGCGCTTACAGGTGGCGAAACTGCAGAGCACCCCGGCTTAATGCCCGTTGAAGATTACGACCTTGCAGGCTTTGCAGTAGGTGTTGTAGATAAACCAAAAATGATTGACAATAACAAAATGAGCGTTGGCGATGTTGTTATTGCACTTCCTTCTACAGGTATTCACTCAAACGGCTTCAGCTTATGCCGTAAGGTGTTTGATATTGATAATAATAACCCTGAGCTTTACGTAGAACGCGAGGAGTTGGGTGGTAAGAGCATTGCCCAGGCTTTACTCGTTCCAACAAGAATTTACGTTAAGTCAATACTTGCTCTTATAGAAAAGGTTGACGTAAAGGGTATTTCACACATCACAGGTGGTGGCTTCTACGAGAACATTCCACGTTCAATTCCTGATGGCTTGTGTGCAAAAATAAATAAGTCAGCTGTTAAGGTTCTTCCTATTTTCGATGTAATCGCAAGGTGGGGCAATATCCCTGAGCGTGATATGTTCAATACATACAATATGGGTGTTGGTATGAGCGTTGTTGTTCCTGCACAGCAGGTTGAAGCTGCACTCGAAATCCTTAAAGCAAACGGTGAGGATGCTTACGTAATAGGCGAAATCATCGAGGCTGACGAAAAAATCATTCTTGAATAATTGAAAGAAGATTATAAAAATGAGCAAAAAAGCAAAAATAGCTGTTCTTGTTTCAGGTGGTGGCACAAATCTACAGGCGCTTATAGATGCACAGGCGAACGGAATTATAGCAAACGGTGAAATTACCCTTGTTATCTCTAATAATGCAGGTGCCTACGCCTTAGAAAGAGCTGCAAAGGCAAACATAAAAACAGCAGTATTTCTTAAAAAGGAGCTCGGCTCTCAAGAGGCATTTGAGCAGGCAATTAAAAATTCCTTAGCAGAAAACGGAATTGATATAATTGTTCTTGCCGGGTTTATGTCAATTCTCAGCGAGAGTTTTACAAGTGCATACCCAAAAAGAATAATAAATGTTCACCCATCCCTTATACCTTCCTTTTGTGGTAAGGGCTTTTACGGCCTTCGTGTGCACGAGGCAGCGTTGGAAAAGGGCGTTAAGGTAACAGGCGCAACCGTTCATTTCGTAAACGAGATTCCTGATGGTGGCGAAATTATTATGCAAAAGGCAGTTGAGGTGCTGGAGGGCGATACACCTGAAAGCCTCCAAAAAAGGGTAATGGAAAACGCCGAGTGGATAATTTTACCTCAGTCTGTTGAAAAGGTAGCAAAAGAAATTATTAGTAAGTAATTACACAATATTGTGAATGAAAGGATAGATAGTATGGAAATCAAAACACTTAAAGAAGAGCTTAACTCTCTCCCGTATCACGGCAGAGGTATAGTAATCGGTAAAAGTGCAGACGGCACAAAGGCAATTACAGCTTATTTTATAATGGGCAGAAGTGAAAACAGCCGTAACCGTGTTTTTGTAGAGGATGGCGAGGGTATCAGAACTCAGGCATTTGATGAATCAAAAATGGTAGACCCACACCTTATTATTTATGCACCTGTAAGGGTGCTCGGTAACAAAACTATTGTTACAAACGGCGACCAAACAGATACTATCTATGAGCTTATGGATAAGCAGATGACCTTTGAGCAGGCACTTCGCACAAGAGAGTTTGAGGATGATGCTCCAAACTACACACCTCGTATTTCAGGTATTATTCACCTTGAAAACGGAGATATGAACTTTGCAATGTCAATTCTCAAGTCAGCAGAGGGCGACGGCTCCTCTTGTCAAAGATATACATATGCATATTCAAACCCACTTAAGGGTAAGGCAAAATTCATTCACACATATAAATGCGATGGCAACCCACTCCCAAGCTTTGAGGGTGAGCCAAAAACACTTGAGCTTCCTGATACAGACATTGATTCATTAACAGCTCTTATCTGGGAAAACCTTAATGCAGATAACAAGGTATCACTTTTTGTAAGATATATTGACCTTGCCACAGGCAAGTACGAAACACGCATCGTAAATAAAAACAACTGAGGAGTAAGTAGAAATGAAAGAATTTGAATTAAAATATGGCTGTAACCCAAACCAAAAGCCTTCTAAAATTTATATGCAGGATGGCACAGAGCTCCCTATAGAAATTCTTTGTGGCAGACCCGGTTATATTAACTTCCTTGATGCATTTAACTCATGGCAGCTTGTAAAGGAGCTTAAAGAGGCACTCGGTCTCCCTGCAGTAACCTCCTTTAAGCACGTTAGCCCAACATCTGCAGCAGTAGGCGTTCCACTTTCCGATAAGCTTAAAAAGGCTTGCTTTGTAGATGATATTGAGGGCCTTGATGATTCACTTCTCGCTTGTGCATACGCAAGGGCAAGAGGAACAGACAGAATGTGCTCCTTCGGCGACTGGGTAGCTCTTTCCGATGTTTGCGATGTTACAACAGCACTTATGATTAAGCGTGAAGTTTCCGATGGTATTATCGCTCCCGGCTACGAGCCTGAAGCACTTGAAATTCTCAAGTCTAAAAGAAACGGTAACTACAACATCGTTAAAATCGACCCTGACTACGTTCCTGCTCCAATCGAAACAAAGCAGGTTTACGGCATCACCTTTGAGCAGGGCAGAAACAATTTCGAAATCAACCGTGAATTGCTTTCTAACATAGTAACCGAAAATAAAGATATGCCTGAGAGCGCAGTTCGCGACCTTATAATTGCTCTCATCACTCTTAAGTATACACAGTCTAACTCCGTTTGCTATGCTGTTGACGGACAGGCAATCGGTGTAGGCGCAGGTCAGCAGTCAAGAATTCACTGCACACGCCTTGCAGGTACAAAGGCAGATACTTGGTTCCTTCGTCAGCACGAAAAGGTGCTTTCTCTTCCCTTTAAGCCAACCTTAGGCAGACCTGACAGAGATAATGTTATTGATGGCTACATTAATAATAACGAAGAAGATGTTTGTGCAGATGGCATTTGGCAGAAATACTTTACAGAGCAACCATCACCACTCACAGCAGAGGATATTGCAGAGTACTTCAAAACAATTGACGGTGTTGCACTCGGCTCCGATGCCTTCTTCCCATTCAGCGATAACATTGAGCGTGCTAAAAAGAGTGGCGTTAAATACATTGCAGAGCCGGGTGGCTCAATCCGTGATGACGTTGTTATTGAGTGTGCAAACAAGTATAATATGGCAATGGCATTTACAGGTATGCGTTTATTCCATCATTGATTGAGGTACATGTATGAAAATAATGGTTGTTGGTGGTGGCGGCAGAGAGCACGCTATCATTAAAAAGTTAAAAGAAAATAAAAGTGTAACCCAAATATTTGCCCTTCCGGGTAACGGTGGTATGGCAAAGGATGCAACACTTGTTGATATCGGTGCAAAGGATATTGAAAAAATAGTTGAGTTTGCAGTAGCAAACAGCATCGACTATGCAGTTGTTGCGCCCGATGACCCACTTGTGCTTGGTTGTGTAGATGCACTTGAGGCAAAGGGTATTCCTTGCTTTGGCCCAAGGGCAAACGCAGCAATTATTGAGGGTAGCAAGGTTTTCTCAAAGAACCTTATGAAAAAATATAATATTCCTACAGCAGCATACGAGGTTTTCGATGATATGAAGTCTGCTCTCGATTACCTTGAGACTGCACCAATTCCTACAGTTATCAAGGCAGATGGTCTTGCTCTCGGCAAGGGCGTTATAATCGCACAGACAAGAGATGAAGCCAAGGCAGCCGTTGTTTCTATGATGCAGGATAAGGCATTCGGCTCAAGTGGAGATAATATCGTTATTGAGGAATTTCTTACAGGCCCCGAGGTTTCCGTGCTTGCTTTTACCGACGGTAAAGCAGTTGTACCTATGGTTTCATCAATGGACCACAAGCGTGCAGGGGATAACGATACAGGCCTTAATACAGGTGGTATGGGTACAATCGCTCCAAACCCATATTATACCGAAGCTGTTGCAGCAGAGTGTATGGAAAAGATTTTTATTCCTACAATCAATGCAATGAATAACGAGGGCAGAACCTTCAAGGGATGCCTTTATTTCGGCCTTATGCTTACACCAAACGGTCCAAAGGTTATTGAGTACAACTGCCGTTTCGGCGACCCTGAAACACAGGTTGTTTTACCTCTTTTGGAAACCGACCTTTTAACTGTAATGCAAGCCGTTACACAAGGCAAATTAAGCGAAATTGATGTTAAATTCAGCAACAAGAGCGCTGCTTGTGTTATTATGGCATCTGCAGGTTACCCGCAAAGCTACGAAAAAGGCTTTGAAATGACAATTCCTGCTGAAATAGAAAGCAATGTATATGTTGCAGGCGCTGTGCTTAAAGATGGCAAGCTCCTTACAAATGGTGGCAGAGTTTTAGGTGCTACAGCAGTTGAAGGGGATTTAAAGGCTGCAGTTAAATCAGCATATGAGCTTGTAAAGAAAATTCATTTTGATAATGCATTTTACCGTAGTGATATAGGTGCAAAGGCACTTGCGGTATTGGAGGATTAAAAGATGGTATACAGAGTATATGTAGAAAAGAAAAAGGAACTTGCTAACGAGGCTAAATCACTTTTGGGTGATGCTCGTACCCTTTTAGGTATTGAGTCCCTTGAGGATGTTCGTGTTATAAATCGCTATGATGCAGAAAATATTACAGAGGAGCTTTTTAACTACGCTATTAAAACAGTTTTCTCTGAGCCACAGCTTGATATTGCATCTGCAGAGGTTGATTTAGGCGATGCTACTGTTTTTGCAGTTGAGTTCTTACCAGGTCAGTTTGACCAGAGAGCAGACTCTGCAGCACAGTGTATTCAAATTATTTCACAGGGTGAGCGCCCAACAGTAAAGAGTGCAAAGGTTTATGCCCTTTACGGCAAGCTTACCGAGGCTGAAATTGCAGAAATTAAAAAATATGTTATTAACCCTGTTGAAGCAAGGGAGGCAGCACTCGAAAAGCCTGAAACACTTGCAATGAATTACCAAATTCCTACAGAGGTTGAAACTCTTACAGGCTTTATTGCACTCGACAGAGCAGGTCTTGAAAAGTTTGTTAAGGACTACGGCCTTGCAATGGATGCAGACGATATCGCATTTTGTCAGCAGTATTTTAAATCTGAAGACCGTGACCCAACAATCACAGAAATCAGAATGATAGATACATACTGGTCAGACCACTGCCGTCATACAACCTTCCTTACAGTTATTGACAGCGTAAAGTTTGAAGATGAGCTCCTTCAGTCTGCATACGAGGAGTATATTGAAACAAGAAAAGAATTAGGCAGAACAAAGCCAATCTGTCTTATGGATTTGGCTACTGTTGCTGTTAAATACCTCAGAGTAAACGGCAAGCTTGATAAGCTTGATGAATCTGAAGAAATCAATGCTTGCACAGTTAAAATCAATGTTGATGTTGACGGTGTTTCAGAGCCTTGGCTCCTTCTTTTCAAGAACGAAACACATAACCACCCAACAGAAATTGAGCCGTTTGGTGGCGCAGCAACCTGTATAGGTGGTGCAATCCGTGACCCACTTTCAGGCCGTGCATATGTTTACGGTGCAATGCGTGTTACAGGTGCAGCTGACCCACTTAAGCCTGTTTCAGAAACAATTAAGGGTAAGCTTCCACAGCGTACAATCGTTACAACAGCTGCAGCAGGCTACTCCTCATACGGTAACCAGATAGGTCTTGCAACAGGTATTGTTGATGAAATTTACCACCCGGGCTACGCTGCAAAGCGTATGGAAATCGGTGCAGTTGTAGCAGCAGCTCCACAGGAGAATGTTCGCCGTGAATGTCCTGCTCCGGGTGATATAGTTATCCTTCTTGGTGGCTCCACAGGTCGTGATGGCTGTGGTGGTGCTACAGGTTCATCAAAATCACACACAGCAACCTCACTTGAAACCTGTGGTGCAGAGGTACAGAAGGGTAATGCACCGGAAGAAAGAAAGCTTCAAAGATTATTCAGAAATAAAGAAGCAACACTTATGATTAAGCGCTGTAACGACTTTGGCGCAGGTGGTGTTTCTGTTGCTATAGGTGAGCTTGCAGACGGTCTTAAAATCGACCTTAACGCAGTTCCGAAAAAATACGAGGGTCTTGACGGAACAGAGCTTGCAATTTCCGAATCACAGGAAAGAATGGCTGTTGTAGTTGAAAAGGAAAATGTTGAGCGCTTCCTTCAGCTTGCTGCTACCGAAAACCTTCAGGCTTGCCCTGTTGCAGTTGTTACAGAAGAAGCAAGGCTTGTAATGACCTGGAACGGAAACGTTATTTGTAACATTTCAAGAGAATTTCTTAATTCCAACGGTGCAGATAAGCACGTTAACGTTGAGGCTGCAAAGCCTGAAAGCTACGATAAGGCTATTACAGGTACATTTACAGATAATATGCGCGCTATGGCAGATGACCTTAATATCTGCTCCAAGCGTGGTCTTTCAGAACGCTTCGACTCTACAATCGGTGCAGGCACAGTGCTTATGCCATTTGGTGGTAAGTACCAGCTCACACCAATTCAGGCAATGGTACAAAAAATTTCTGTTGAGAAAAAGCACACGGATGACTGTTCACTTATGGCTTGGGGCTACAACCCATTCATTACAGAAAAAAGCCCATACCACGGCGCATACCTTGCAGTTGTTGAATCAATTTGTAAGCTTATTGCTACAGGCGCAAAATTTGAGGATGTATATCTTACCTTCCAGGAATATTTTGAGCGTGTAAACAAAGAGCCAAAACGTTGGGGTAAGCCACTTGCAGCACTTCTCGGTGCGTTCCGTGCCCAGAAGCAGTTGGGCGTAGGCTCAATTGGTGGTAAGGACTCTATGAGTGGTACATTTGAGGATTTAGATGTTCCACCAACACTTGTTTCCTTTGCAGTAACAACCGAAAAGGTTAAAGATATTGTTTCACCTGAATTTAAAAAGGCAGGCAATAAGGTTTACCTTGTTAAGCCTGAGTTTGATGAAAACGGACTCCCTGTAACAGACTCTCTTGTTGCAGTATTCAATAAGGTTTGTGAGCTTCTTCGTTCAGGTAAGGCTGTTTCCTGCTACACACCTGGTATGGGTGGTATTGCAGAAGCAGTTATGAAAATGGCATTCGGTAACGGCTTAGGCTTTGCTTTTGACGATGCTCTTACACTTGAAGATATTTTTGCATATAACTATGCAGCCTTCATTCTTGAAGCAACAGAGGAAATTGATGCTCAGCTTATCGGTACAGTTACAGAAACTGCTGTATTTACATATAAGGCAGAAAGCCTTGATTTAACAGACGTTCTCAAGATTTATGAGGATAAGCTTGAATCTGTATATAGCTGTAATATTGCAGATACAGGCACAAAGGTTGAGAATTTCTCATACAGCGCAACAGAGCGCAAGGCTCCTGCAATCAAGGTTGCAAAGCCAAAAATTCTTAGCCCTGCATTCCCGGGTACAAACTGCGAGTTTGATTCAGCAAAGGCTGTTCGTGATGCAGGTGCAGAGCCTGAAATTATTGTTATCAAGAACAGAACCTCTGCAGGTATTACAGAGAGCGTAAATGAATTTGCTTCAAAGCTTAAGGATGCACAGATGATATTCATCCCGGGTGGCTTCTCCGGTGGTGACGAGCCTGATGGTTCAGGTAAATTCATTACAGCCTTCTTCCGTAACGCTGCTGTTAAAGAGGGTGTAACAGATCTCCTTGAAAACAGAGATGGCCTTATGTGTGGTATATGTAACGGCTTCCAGGCACTTATTAAGCTTGGCCTTGTACCATACGGTAAGATTATAGATACAGATGAAAACTGCCCAACTCTTACCTACAACACAATTGCACGCCACCAGTCAAGAATTGTCAGAACAAGAATCGCTTCAAATAAATCTCCTTGGCTTGCACTCACAGAGGTTGGCGAGATTTACAATGTTCCGATTTCTCACGGTGAAGGTCGTTTCCTCGCAAGCGAAGAGCTTATCAGAGAGCTTGCAGCAAACGGACAGATTGCAACACAGTATGTTGACCTTGAGGGCAATGCGACAAGCGATGTTCATTTCAATCCAAACGACTCAATGTTTGCAATTGAAGGTATTACATCACCTGACGGCAGAGTATTCGGTAAAATGGGTCATAGCGAGCGTATCGGTGAAGGCCTCTACAAGAACGTACCGGGCAACTACGACATTAAGATGTTTAAAGCTGCTGTTGAGTACTACAAATAATTACATTAAAAAACTCTCAAGGATTAGCTCCTTGAGAGTTTTAATTTTATTCATATTTCTTAAGTATCTCTTCAGCCTTTTGCTTAACGGAATTTATAAGCTCATTTGGCATTTTAACTGTAACCCTGCCACCAAACTGAAGCACCCAGGCTGCAAGACCTTCGCTTACTGCAGCATTTGTGCGTAATAAAAAGTGTTCGCTGTCAACCTTTTGTACCTTAACCCTTTCACCGAATCTGTCAAGCATTGTTTCAAGCAAATCGTTTCGGCAAATAAGCTCCACAGGCTTTTGTTCACCACTGTACATATTAAAAAGCTTTGAAGCATAGTCGGCAGAATCAAAGCTGTTTCTGTACTCTGAAACCTCGGAAAAATGCCTTGCCTTATTTTTAGTGAGGGAAAGGTGCTTGATTCTGTCTATTCTTAAATGCATAAGGTTGTGGTATTTTTCGTTGTTGCACACAACATAGTAGTGGTCGTCAGACCATATAAGGGCATAGGGGCTAACAGTAAAGGTCTTGTCCTCTGTAGCTGTTTTAAATTCCTCTGTTATTTTGCGCCTTGTGTATGTAAAGGTAACCTTAACACCCTTTGTAATTGCTTCATCCAAAAGGCTGATGGTGTAAAATATTTCTTCATTTTTGCATTTGGGTCTATTGTCAACATAAACCTGCGAATGCAAAACCTTAGCTTGCTTTTCACTAACAAAGCTTTCAATTTTTGTAAGCAGCTGATTAGTTTTCTTTTGTGAAATAAAGTTTGCAGCCTGCACAGCATCCGATAGAAGTCGAATTTCTGCAAGCTCAAATTTTCTTGCGCCTAAAAAGTAGCCACCTGTATTTCTTGAGCCCTCGTGAATAATGTCGTAGCCGTATTCTCTGAGTATTTCAATATCCTTATAAATAGATTTTCTTTCTGCCTGTATGCCTATTTTTTGCAGTTCATCGCAAAGCTGCGTTGCTGTTATGTAGTGGTTCTCGTCTGTTTTCTTTTCAAATATTTCTGCCAAGTATAAAAGCTTAAGCTTCGAGTTTTTTACGCCTGCCATATAAACACTCCAAACACACAAATATTTTCTTTGTACTATACATTGTACTATACTAACAATTTTTTGTAAACATAATAAACTGAATTGTTTATTACATATTATTATACTTCTTTTTTATTTACAAAAACAGAGGTTGGGTGTATAATAAAATGATAAATAATACAATATAGAATTATATTGAAAAGAGGTGTAGCAATGGTAGGTCTAAAAATAGGGCTTGATATAGGCACAGGTAACATTACTGCCGCAGTAGAGGGCAAGGGCATAGTTTTGTGTGAGCCTGCAGCAATTGCCCTTGAGCGCGAGACAGGTGAGGTGCTTGAAACAGGGCACAAGGCTTTAGAGATGACAGGGCGTTGCCCCGATGCTATTAAGCTTGTTAAGCCGATTTTAAGTGGTGGTGTATCCGAGCTTGAAAATACCGAAAAGCTTTTAAGAGTTTTTTTGGAGCGCATTTGTAAAAATAAAATATTTAAGCCTACTGTAGTTGCAACTATGCCTGCCGGCATCACAAATCTTGAAAAGCGTAATATTTTAGGCTGTGTGCTTCGTGCAGGTGCAGGCAGAGCTACTCTTATAGAGGAGCCACTTGCAGCAGCCCTCGGTATAGGCGTTATGCTGGATAAGCCATACGGCACAATGATAGTTAATGTTGGTGCAGGCACCACAAGCGTTGCCGTTGTTACAATGGGTAGCATAGCAGTAGCAAAAAGTGCCCCTGTTGGTGGCAATAATATGGATAAAAAGATTAAAGATTACCTTAAATCCGTAAAAGGCATAGCAGTCGGAAGGCTTACAGCTCAGGATTTAAAGCATACCCTTGCAGGCGCAAAGGTACGCTCTGAGGCAATTGCAGCAGTTGCAAAGGGTAAGGATATGGGCGACGGTATGCCACAGTTTTTTGAGGTAACTGCCCAAGAAATTAATTACGCTCTGCGAGATATTATAGATGAAATCTGCAAGGTAATTGTAGGCGTGTTAGAAATAACTCCACCCGAGCTTGTAAAGGATATTACAGATGATGGTATTTTCCTTTGTGGTGGTGTTTCAAATATGTACGGTCTTGATAAATACATAGAGGAAGCAACAGGTATAAAGGTGCACATTCCGGGTAATGTAACGGATGCAGCTGCACTTGGCTGTTTAAGAGCTTTAAGTGAAGAAAACTATCTTAAGCAAAACAGCTACCATTTTGTAACATTAGAAACACTCAATTTGTGAGGTAATTATGAAGGTACTTGTAATTGACGGAAACTCAATTTTAAACAGAGCATTTTACGGCATACGTATGCTTACAACTAAGGACGGCAAGTTTACAAACGGCATATTCGGCTTTATGAATATACTTTTAGGCCTTTTAGAGGAGCATAAGCCTGACTCGGTTGCTGTTGCATTCGACGTGCACCATCCAACCTTTCGCCACGAAATGTACGGTGAATACAAGGGCACCCGTAAGCCTGCTCCACAGGAGCTTATAGAGCAATTTCCTACTCTTAAGGAGCTTCTCACCCTTATTGGTATATCGGTTATTGAAAAGCCAGGCTATGAGGCAGATGATATTTTAGGTACACTTTCACACGCCTGCTCAGCAGATGATTTTTGCTACATTTTAACAGGTGATAGAGATAGCTTACAGCTTGTAAGAGATAATGTTAATGTTTTACTTGCTACTACAAAAATGGGCAAGTCAACAACTGTTGTGTACGACAGGGCAAAAATCAATGAGGTATACGGCGTTACACCCGAGGAGCTTATAGATATTAAGGCAATACAGGGTGATACCTCCGATAATATTCCCGGTGTTGCAGGTATTGGCGAAAAGGGCGCACAGGAGCTTATTCAAAAATACCACTCTATAGAATATATTTATGAGCATTTAGAGGAGCTTGATATAAAGCCCGGTATGAAGGTTAAGCTTGAAGCATCAAAGGAAAATGCCTTTTTAAGCAAAACCTTAGGCACAATTTGCCTTGAAGCACCTATTGATACAAATATTGCATCTTACCTTATAAAAGAGCCTGATGTTCAAAAAACAACAAAGCTTTTAACCTCACTTGAGATGTTTAAAATATTAAAGAGGTTGAATTTTGAAGAAGCAGAGGCCGTAGCAGAGCAGGATGCAAAAGAAATATCTCTTTTTTATGCAGATGACTATCAAAAGCTACTTGGTGATTTAAAATCAGCAGGTAAGGCATATTTTACTGTAAAATATAACGATTGTGGAATAGAGTATATTCTTTTTAAAACATCACTTGGCATACATTTAGCATCAAATAATGACTTTATGTTTGTAGACTTTGTTTCACAGCTTTTTGGTGATAGTACCATAGAAAAATATACCGATGATTCAAAAAGGCTTTACAGCTTTTGCGATTCAAGTGGTATTGAGTTAAATGCAGTAAAGCTTGATACATCACTTGCAGCATACCTTTTAAACCCTAATTCGAGTGATTATTCCGTGCCTGCCTTAGCAGCAGTTTACTCAATAAGCGCAGTAAGAATTAATGCAGGTGAGCTGGCAGATTTTTACGAGACAGAAAAAAACTTTGTGCATAGCGCAGCCGTTATAGAGGCTTTAAGTATAAAGCTTTCTGCAGCTATTGAAGAAAAACAGCAAACAAAGCTTTTAGAAGATATCGAGCTTCCACTTGCAAGGGTGCTTGCAGCTATGGAGCGTGAAGGCTTCCTTGTTGATAAAGAGGGAATAGAGCTTTATAACGATAAAATTTCAACCCGTCTTGAAGAGTGTCTTCATAATATTTATGATATGGC
>JAZSGB010000038.1:0-66044 GCA_045532505.1 Acutalibacteraceae bacterium
GTAGCAGTCAGGAAGAAGCTCCTGGTTAAGCTTAATAAGCTCGCCTGTTGAGCAAGCAGTAGCTCTTAATTCTTCAATTTGTTCTTTTGAGCCATCAATCCAAACGATTCTGTCGGGCTTTACAAGCTCAACCTTTTCGTCAATCCAGGAAAGAATGCTCTTGTTTGTGGTTAATGCTGACATTAGTATAACCTCCTGTAAAAATATCAAAAATTACCTATTTTGTAATCATAAGTATTCTACAATATTTTATAATTAAAAGCAAGTAAAATTTCCAATTATTTCACATTTATTACCTCGTTTTAATTCAATTTATCCGTATTTTAAAAAATAAACACAAATCATTATTCATTATATAAAATAAGCCCCTGATTATTCAGAGGCTTAATAAACTATTTTACATATTTTTCTACAAAATTGAATACTGCAGGCCAGTAGATTTCGGGGTGAATAAGGTGAGCTTCTGCGTGCTCAGCATCAGGAACAGATACTTTTTCTTTTTCACAGGCAGCAGCATTGTAATTTAAATCCATCATTCTGTAGGGTACAAATTCATCCTTTTCACCGTGAAGAAAAATAGTGGGGGTTTTTGATTTTTGAAGCTGCTTAAGGCAGGAAGCTTCTTTAAAGCCGTAGCCACCAAAAACCTTGCTGACTATACTTGCAGAATGAAGAGTAGGGAAGGTGTGGAGGTGGTAAGTCTGCTTTAACTCGTTTTTAAATTCATCCCAAACAGTTGAAAAGCCACAGTCAGCAACGCAGCATTTAACATTAAACGGAAGGTTTTCACCTGTTGTCATCATAACCGTTGCAGCGCCCATTGAAACACCGTGTAAAACTATTTGAATATCTCCACCGTAAACATTAATTAAGTATTGAATCCAATCCACAATATCTAATCTGTCAAGCCAGCCCATAGAAATATGCTGGTGCTCACTCATATCGTGGCCTCTGAGGGCAGGTAATAAAATATTGTAGCCTTTCTCGTAGTAGTGTAAAGCGTAGCTACCCATTCCTTTAGGTGAGCTTGTGTATCCGTGTACGCAAATTAACCATTTATCGGTAGGCTCTTTTTGCTTAATAACAAGAGAATGTATAGGTTTGTTCTTTCTGTTTTTAATAACTATATGCTCATAGTTTTGTGTATCTACCCAAGCATCGCCATCTGCTCGTAAAATGTTTTCAGGCAATGTTGGGTCAGTTGGGTTTTTCTTTTCTTCAACCTCTTTTTTCTTTTCTGAAAAGGCTTTTGATACCCTTGTAAGAACCAAGCCGTTCATTGCAAAGCCAATACCTGTAAAAACACCTGCTGCACCAAGAAGTGCCTTTGCTGATTTTTTCATATAAATACACCTTTCTACCAATTTTTACTATATTATACAACAAACTGAAATAAAAATAAATAGTATTTAAATATTTTTGTTGTTTTATATAATATATTCTGTTATAATTACAAGGTGAAAATGTGTTATTCTGTTCGGAGGATATTTTATGGCAAACGATGTTGTTTTTAAAACCAAAGCATTCGGTGGCTACGATAAAACAGAGGTTATGAATTATATAAATAACCTCTTAGAAGAAAAGGCGGACCTTGAAAAGCGTCTTTCTGAAGCTAATACAAGGTATGCACAAGCTAATTCTCAGCTTTTTGAAATGAAAAGGGTTGCAGATGAAGGCGAGGAGCTTAAAGCCAAGCTTGATGAAGCACTTGCTACAATTGATTCATTAAACAGAGCTTTAGAAGAAGTACAGGCTGAATGTGTGGCGCTAAAAAACCAAATTGATGCTAAACAGTATGAAATTGAAAAGTTGGAAAAGGAATTAAGTGAGCGCCCTGATTCTACAGAGCTTTTTGCTGAAATTGAAGCGCTTAAGGCAGAGGTTGCACGTCTTAAAATTGAGGCAGAAAAGAAAAGAGACCTTGAAAGACAGGTTGGCGCAGCTATGCTTGATGCTCGTATTCATTCAGAAGAGCTTGTTGAAGAAGCTAAAGAAAAAGCATCTGCTGTTACAAGAACAGTATACAACTCTATTGGTGAAACAGCGGTTAAAATTGATGAGCTTTCAATTGGTATAGGCGAAATTGCAAGGAGCTTTATGAAATCTGTAGAAGAGGTTGAGCTCCGTATTAAAGCTCTTACAGGCGATATGAGCAAAACAGCACAGCTCCTTATTTCAGACGGTGCTCCGACAGCCGATACTCCCGATGAGCCTACAGTTGAATATGACTTTTCTACACCGGAGAGCACAGAGGTTGAGTTTGACGTTGTTGATGACGACACAGACAGCGAGAATGGCGAAGAATGAGCGAATATTATTTAAATACCGAGAATATAAATGATTGGGTGCAGACTCTTAAAGCCGGAGATTCAGTTTTTCTTACAGGAGTTATTTATACTGCAAGAGATGCAGCACACAAAAGAATCTATCAGCTTTATCAAAATCAAATGGCATTACCTTTTGATTTATCTGATTCAATTATATATTATGCAGGTCCTACTCCTGCAAAAGAAGGTCTTGCCGTTGGCAGTATAGGCCCTACAACTTCATCAAGAATGGATTGCTTTTCACCTTTTATGATGACCCTTGGTCAAAAGGCTATGATCGGTAAAGGCAATAGGTCTGCAGAGGTTGTAGAAGCAATAAAAAAGCAAAAAGCTGTTTATTTTGCAGCTATTGGTGGAGCAGGCGCCTTGTATTCAAGGTGTATAGAAAAATGTCAGGTTGTTGCTTTTGATGATTTAGGCTGTGAATCTGTAAAAAAGCTTTGTGTTAAAGATTTTCCTTTGCTTGTAGCTATAGACTCTGACGGAAATTCAATTTACAAATAATGAGGTGCTCTTGAAAAAATTTTTTGATTATTTCAAGACGTTAAAAGAAATGTCTGTTGCTGTAGGAAGTGCCTACAAGCAAATGGTGGCATTAAAAGAATTTAATAATGAAAGAATTATCTTTTCGGGTCTTAAATGGGAGCTGAATGATAATCTGTTTAAAGATTTCGTTGCGCCTATTGAGCGCAACGATATTTATAGTTTGTCTAATTGTCTTAACGAAGAGCTTTATTATGTTTCAAAGCTTAATAACATTATTTATCTTACAGATATAAATGCGTTTACATTTGTTGATTGTATCAGCGATATTTTTGATAAGCAAAGCGTTGTATTTAACAGCTTATGCGATAATAAAAGGTACGAAAAAACACTTAAGCTTATCAATGAATCAAGGGCAACCCTTAACGGAGTTAATTCAAGCATTGTTCTTGTAACAAAAAATTGTCTTAAAAGCTGTAATCAGCCTATTTTAAATTATGCTGTTGTTAGTGGTTTTTTTGATATTTATAAATCAATAGATATTGCTTTTTCAGAGGTCCAAAGAGTTATAATCAATAATATTTAATTTTAAAAGGATGTATTATGAATTTTATAGAATTACGAAAAAAGTTAATTGAAAAAGAGTTTTCAAGAATGAACGATATGCAGCGCGAAGCTGTTTTTAAAGCAAATGGAGCTGTGCTTATTCTTGCAGGTGCGGGTTCAGGTAAAACAACTGTACTTGTAAACAGAATTGCGTATCTTATTAAATACGGTAATGCATATTATTCTGACTTTTCATATAGAATACCTAATGAAAACGACTGTAACCTTCTTGAAAAATACATAAATGAGGGTGGAGAGCTACCACAAGAAATAGCACCACTTTTAAGTGTAGATGCACCTCAGCCCTGGCAGATTCTTGCTATTACATTTACCAACAAAGCTGCAAATGAGCTGAAGGAAAGACTTGTTGCTATGCTTGGCGAAATTGGTAATGATGTATGGGCAAGCACTTTCCACTCCTGTTGTGTTCGTATTTTAAGGCGTGATTGTGAAAGAATAGGCTTTTCAAAGCACTTTACTATTTACGATACTGATGATTCAAGAAGAGTGATGAAAGAGGTTTTGCGTGTTCTTGATATAGACGAAAAACGCTTGCCTGTAAAATATGTTTTATCCGAAATCAGCAAAGCTAAGGATTCTCTCATTACACCTGATATTTACACGGCTAATGCAGGATTTGATGTTAACAAAAAAAATATCGGACTTGCTTTTGCCAAGTATGAAGAAATGCTAAAAAAAGCAGATGCAATGGATTTTGACGATATTATTGTTAATACTGTTAAGCTTCTTAAGAAGAATCCTGATGTATTAGAATACTACCAACGCCGTTTCAGGTATGTTATGGTGGATGAGTACCAGGATACAAACCACGCCCAGTATGTTTTAACATCGCTCCTTGCAAGTGGATATCGCAACATTTGTGTAGTTGGTGATGATGACCAGAGTATCTATAAATTCCGTGGTGCAACTATTGAGAACATTCTTTCCTTTGAAGAGCAGTATGAGGAATCCACGGTTATCAGGCTTGAGCAAAACTACCGTTCAACCTCGGTTATTCTTGATGCTGCTAATGCAGTTATTAAAAATAACAGGGGCAGAAAGGGTAAAACTCTTTGGACTCAAAAAGACGGTGGCGATAAAATCATTGTCAGACTCCTTAACGATGAACGAGATGAAGGTCGTTATGTTGCCGATGAAATTTTAAATGCAGTTGCAATGGGCAGGCATCTTTCCGATTTTGCTGTATTATACAGAACAAATGCCCAATCAAGCAGTATTGAAAGAGCGCTCGTTTATAACGGTATATCATATAAAATTTTCGGTGGACATAAGTTCTACGACCGTAAAGAGGTTAAGGATGTACTTGCATATCTTTCTGTTATTGCAAATCCATCCGATACAGTACGTATGAAGCGCATCATCAACGAGCCTAAAAGAGGCATCGGCGAAACAACAATAAACAATGCTTCATCAATTGCAGATGGTCTTGGCATCTCCTTCTATGAGGTTATTTCTCACGCTAATGATTATCCTATGCTTTCAAGAGCCTCAGCAAGGCTTATAGAGTTTACAGGGCTTATTGATGAGCTTTCGGATTCACTTGAAACTAAAGAGATTCAAGAGTTTTTTGAAGATGTTATAACAAAAACAGGTTATATGTCATCGCTTGATAACGATAAAGAAACTGCTGATGAACGTAAACAAAACGTTATGGAGCTCCTTGCTAACCTTGTAAGATATATGGAAGAAAATGAAGCAGGTACTCTTTCAGGCTTCCTTGAAGAGGTTGCTTTGATGACTGATATTGATAACTATAATGCAGAGGCAGAATCCGTTGTTATGATGACGCTTCACTCTGCAAAGGGCTTGGAATTTCCTGTAGTATTTATTGTCGGTGTTGAAGAGGGTCTTTTCCCGGGTAACCAGGTAATGTATGACCCAACCGAAATTGAAGAGGAGCGCAGACTTTGCTATGTAGGTATTACAAGAGCGAAGGAAAAGCTTTATATTACCAATGCTCGTTCAAGAATGATATACGGCAATACTAACCTTACAAGGCCCTCTCGCTTCATTTTAGAAATACCCGAAGAATTAACCGAATCGAATCTTAAAGAGCCTCAGCAAAGCTCCTACGGTGGTTTTTCGTCATCTGGTGCAAGGGGGAGCTACTACGGTGGCTCCCGTACATACGGTGGAGCATCAGCCGGTGATTCTAACGCTCGCTATTCCTCTGATAATCAGCCGCAAAAAAGCTCATCAGGCTTTTCTCGTGGTGGTTTTAGTGGTTCAGCAGCTAAAACAGAGAGTGCACCTGCTATTAACTTTGCAGTAGGCGACAGGGTAGAGCATAAAACCTTTGGACAAGGTCTTATTATAAGTGCAAAGGCAGTTGGTGGAGATATGATTCTCGAAATTGCTTTTGATGATGTTGGCACAAAAAAGATTATGGCAAAAATGGCTAAATTGAAGAAAATTTAAAAATGCAGGTGAGGAACATTATGTTGAGTTTGACTATATTATCGATTCAACAGACAATGACTTACCTGAAGTTAATAATCAAATAATTGTTGAAGAAACTCCGGGGGCATTTAACTATCCCTTGTATGATTTTGTTGAAGTTGTTTCTTAAAAGTAAACTGCATCCGACTCTTAGATGAATCGAATGCAGTTTTGTTTTTTATATTTCTCTGAATGGAGAAGCTATTCTTGAAAGCCTGAAGTTTACAACCTCTCTTGAACGGTTGAATCTGTATATGCTGAATACAAGTCCAACACCTAAATACAAGCACAATGTACTTGAGCCACCTGCACTAAAGAAGGGGAGCGTAATACCGATAACAGGTAAAAGCATAAGCACCATACCAATGTTAATAACAACCTGTGCAGCTATTATAGATGCCATGCCGTAGCAAATAAGCTGTGTGGAAAATTCTCGTGTGTTCTTGCCTATGCGTATCATTTCAAAACAAATAAAAAACAGCAAAGCAAGGGCAATGAAGCAACCGAAAAAGCCTGTTTCTTCGCCAACGGCTGTAAATATCATATCGTTTTCCTGCTCGGGGATTATACCGTTTTGTGTGTACACACCTTTAAAAAGACCTTGACCAAAGAAACCACCTGAGCCGAGTGCGTTTAAGCCCTTTAATTGTTGGTAGGCTTCATCCACAAACTCCTCGGGTCTGAAAAGTGCAAGGAATCTTGTTCTTTGGTATTCACTAAAAACAAACATCCAAATAAGTGGTGAGGCTGCAACGGCAAGTATACCGCCTGCAGCAAAAAAGCCTATGTGAAGCCCTGCAAAATAAAGCATTGCAATTGTAATAAATATAAATACAAGTGCAGAGCCCATATCACCTGTTAAAACAACAAGGCCAATTGGTATAACAGCGTGTATTGCAAGAGGTATAAGCGATTTAAAATCGTTTATTTTATCTTTAATTAATTCAAGGTGCATTGAGAATGTAATCACAAAGCCTATTTTAACAAGCTCCGAGGTTTGGAAATATATTGTTCCGAATTTAAGCCAGCATTTTGAGTCAGGTCTTTCGTCAGGTGCAACACCAAAAATAAGTGTTATAAGCATAAGACCAATACAAACGGCGCCAATAATGGGCCATAGCTTTGTTATAAGCTCGTAATCTATTGCAGAAATTATCAATGCAATTATTATACCTAAAACGGCTGCAACAATCATAACCGTTGCATCACGGAAGATGCTTTGGCCATCTTCAAGCAACCACCTTGTTGAGCTGTGCACCATCAGTATACCGAATATAGATGCAGCAGTTATAAGAAATAGCAAAAGCTTGTTTGTTTCATTAACAAATTGCTTTGCTAACGGAAAAATTTTCTTCAAGGCATTAAGCCCCCTTGATTTTATCTTTTATAATTGGTATTATACATATATTACAATTTAATTTCAAGTGTTTAGAGATGGAAAAGACTATCCATACTTTGTTCGGGTAGCCTTGCTTCATTCCATTGAGGTGTATATGATAGAGCTTATTTCTAATTCTCCTGCAGAAACAGAAGTGCTTGCGCAAAAGCTTGGCGCTGTTTTGCAAGGGGGGGAAACAATTGCATATTTTGGTGGACTTGGTATGGGCAAAACCCGTTTTACGGCAGGTCTTGCAAAAGGTATGGGTATATTTGAGGATGTATCAAGCCCAACCTTTTCTCTTGTTCATGAATACCGTGGTGAAAAAGCGTTGTACCATTTTGATATGTACAGAATTACAACCTTTGAGGATTTGTGCTCAACCGGCTTTTTTGATTATCTTGATTTAGGTAATGTACTTGCAATTGAGTGGAGCGAAAATATTGAAAATGCTTTACCTCAAGAGAAATTAATTAAAATAGAAATATTACGTGGTGATAGTGATAATCAACGTATATTAAGGATGAGTGGTGATAGCATATATGAAAATTCTTGGCGTTGAAAGCTCAGCAACTGCAGCAAGCGTTGCCGTTTATTGGGATGGTAAAATTATTTCTCAGGTTCAGTCAAATACAGGGTTAACACATAGCCAAACTCTTTTACCTATGGTTGAAACGGTTTTAAGCTCAACAAGTAACACATTAAAGGATATGGATTATATTGCTGTTTCTAATGGTCCGGGTTCATTTACGGGGGTCAGAATCGGTGTTTCTGCTGTAAAGGGTATGGCGCAGCCGTTAAACATAAAATGTGTTGAGGTTTCTACACTTGAAGCAATAGCGAAGCCTTTAGAGTGCACAGGCTGCTATGCTGTAGCTGTTATGGATGCACGCTGTAACCAGGTTTATACAGCACAGTTTAATTGTGAAAATGGTTTCACCCGTGTTACACAGGATGAAGCAATAACAATAGATGAGTTGGGTGAAAAGCTTAAAAACGTAACAAAGCCTATTGTTTTAATTGGCGACGGTACGTTAGTTGCATACGCAAAATTAAAGGATGTTATTAGTGATATCCAAATAGCTAATCCGTCAATCCGTTACCAATCAGCTGCGAATGTATGTATTATTGCAGCGCAAAAGGTTGAAGGTGGCTTTGAAGGTAACGAAGCACAACAGGTTTTGCCGAATTACCTTAGACTTTCCCAGGCAGAAAGAGAATTAAAAAAGAAATAATTTTGAAATGAGGTTATAATATGTTAGTTTTAGCATCAGACCACGCAGGATATCCTCTTAAAGAGGAAATTAAAGCATACCTTGATTCAAAGGGTATAGAATATATCGATTGTGGTGCAGATTCAACCAATTCTGTTGACTATGCTCAGTTTGCTCAAAAGGCTTGCCTTAAGGTTGTAAACGGAGAGGCCGAAAAAGCTATCCTTTGCTGTGGAACAGGTATTGGTATTTCTATGGCAGCAAACAAGGTTAAGGGCATCAGAGCAGCTTGCTGTTCAGATTATTTTAGCGCAAAGTTTACAAGAATGCACAATGATGCAAATGCACTTTGTATGGGTGCTCGTGTTATTGGTGCCGGTTTAGCTTGTGAGCTTGTTGATGTATTTATAAATACCGAATTTGAAGGTGGCAGACATCAGCGCAGGGTTGACCAGATTCATGCAATTGAAAATGGCGAAATTCTTTAATAAAAATACCATAAACAAAACAAGTAAAAGAGAACGGCTGTCTACAGTAGCTGTTGCTCTTGTTGTGTTTATATTGTTATCTGCCTTTTTGGTATTCGATAATTTTTCTTTACAAACAGAGCACATTATAGTTGATAATGAAAAAGCATATAATCTTGGTGGCTTAAAGATTGCTCATATTTCCGACTACCATAACAGAAAATCCGAGCTTGTTGATTCACAAATTTTTGATGCGCTTCAAAACAATCAGCCTGATATAATTTTTATTACAGGTGATTTAATTGATTGTAATAAAACAGATGTGCAAAATTCAATTGAGTTTTGCACAAAGCTGTGTGATATTGCGCCGGTTTATTATGTTACGGGCAACCACGAATGTAACTTTAGTATTATTGACCAGTCAGCTTTCGATAATATGCTTTTACAGTTAGAACAAATGGGTGTTATTATTTTGCGCCAAAGCTTTGTTACGTACCAATTAGAAAATGGTGAGTCTGTAAATATTTACGGTATTGATGACCCATATTTTCATTGTAGCTATAGTAGTGAAATTACAGATGCAACATATGATTTATGCAAGAACTTTACTATAGATAAAAACCAAATAAATATACTTTTAGCTCACCATCCCGAACAGCTTTCTGTTTATGCTGAATTTGGCTTTGATTTTGTTTTTTCGGGCCATGTTCACGGTGGGCAGGGGAGAATCTTTAAACAAGGCATAATCGCTCCTGACCAAGGCTTTTTCCCCAAGTATACAGGTGGTCTTTACACAGAAGAAAACACCACTATGATTCTTAGCAGAGGTATTGGCAACAGTATAGTACCTGTTCGTGTTTTTAACAGACCCAATTTAATATTCTTTGAATTATAAAACCAAGCGTATTCATATAAATGAATACGCTTAGTTTTTATCTTTTTGCATTTATTCCTTTAGTATTATAGGGTGAAACACTTGAACCACTATATGCTTTTACGGTATATTTGTAGCTTGTTCCTTTTTTGGCACCGGCGTCGGTAAAATTAAGGCTTTTAGTTTTCCCCAAATAACTCCAGCTACTATTTGCTGTTTTTCTGTATACATAGTATCCGTCTGCACCCTTAACATCTTTCCACTTGATTTTAATACCTCCACGTGGTGTATCGTAATCGTAGATTTTAGGTGTTGTAAGTCTTTCGTAAGAAATTCCTTTTGTGCTGTATGCAGAAAATTGACCTGTTGATGAGTAGGCTTTTACTGTGTATTTGTAGGTTACACCTGCTTGCACCTTTGTATCAACAAAATAGGTTGAGGTTGTTTTTCCGATATACTTCCAACCCGAGTTACCTGTTTTTCTGTACACATAGTAGCCTGCTGCACCACCAAGCTTATTCCACTGTACTTTTATTCCTTGCTCGGTATTTACAGGTGTTTTTAAAATAGGTGCAGAGAAACGCTTGGCTGTTATACCATCGAGATAATAGCCCGATATAGTATCATTTCTGAAAGCTCTTACTCTATATGAATAAGTTGTACCGTTACTTACCTTTTTATCCGTATAGGTCAAAGCTTTTGTCCAACAAAGATATTTCCATTCTCCGTTACCAATTTTTTTATAAATGTAATAGCCATGGGCCCCTTTAATTGAGTTCCAGTTAAGCTTTATTCCTTGGTCTGTATTTTGTACAGATTTAAAATAAGGTGTATCAAAAGCCTGTATTTTGTTGCCCTTTGCATAATAGTCGGAGTAACCGGCTTCGTTAACGGCCCTTACAGTATATGAATACCAATATCCGTGCTTTACACTTGTATCTATAAAAACGCGTTGATTTGTTGTACCAAGGTATTTCCAGGCGCCGTTACCTTGCCTGTGGTAAACTCTGTATGAATCTGCGCCATCAACAGCCTTCCAGGTTATTTTTACACCATCTTCTGTGTTAACAAGGGCATAAATCTTTGGCTTAGCACATTTCAGTTGTGGTATAGCTTTTGTTTCGTTTATTTCGTTACATATACTGCATTTTTTATATGCTTCTCCTGCTTCCTTTGCAGTTGCAGGCTTTGACATAATCCAATTACCGTTTGTATGTCCTTTTGGGGGGATGTTAGGTATTGAGTAGGTTTGCCCACAATCGCAGGTTGTTATTGTTGCACCGTATTCTACACAGGTTGGTTGTGTGGTTACAGGGTAATCAAAGCTGTGCTTGTGGTTTGGACGTGATTCATTCTCCCATATTTGCAAATAAACTATATTGTTTATTGAAGAGCTATAGAATTTGTTAAAAACAAAGTCTTTTTCGAATATAGGGCTTATATCGTTATTATCATAAGCTCCGTTTTTAAACTTTGAATCAAAATCACCAATATAAGTGTTATCAATATATAAACTAAAGTTATTTTCACCTTTTATTGAGTGTGAATTAATTATTTTAAAGGTATGTGTTTGTGTATAATCAAGCTTTTGTTTACTTAAATCTATACCGTATAATTCATCGCTGTTGTTTACCTTAAAGCCTAATATGTTTTTATTTACATCAAGCGTAAGGGTATAGTCATTTTCGTTTATTGATGAAATAATATCATTTATTCCATTAATATTTTTTGTTCTGAATATAAGTGTCCACGGGATATCATAGCAAAGCCTTATATCGGATTGTGTAATTAATGAATCATTGTCGGTTGACAAAGCGTTACTATAGTTTTCGTTTGTTGAAATATTTACAAATTTGCCGTTGTATTGTTCAAATCTGTATGATTTGAAGGTTCGTGCAGTCTCTTTTACAGAGGCAGTGATTTCAATATCGCCTGTAACGGCAGGTATGTTTATAAAGCCGTTTTCGTAACAAGCTTCAGTAATGTTTTCACCATTCATTGTTACGTTAACAACTAAATCACCATATTTCAGCTTTGTAAAGCTACAGTTAAATTCTGCTTGTGCAGGTATGTTTGAGTATGTTCCTTCGTTAATAATTACATCGTTTAAGCTATAGCTTACCGTGTTAAAGGCTTTTTCAACTGATGTGTATTTACTGTTTTTATAAAGTGCAGATATGAAAGCATTTGTAATAGCATCCATACCTTTTTTGTTTGGATGCAAATATCCGTCATACAAATATCTTTCAAGAACTTCTTTGTCTGTTGTTAAGCCACATTCGTTATACAAATCAACTACATAACAGTCAAAGTGCTCTGCAATATTTTTAATAGATTCATTAAAATCCTTTAATAAGTGCAAATCGCCTTGTGTTTCAGGTTCTCTCGGTAAAATATTAAAGCAGTATACCTCAGCATTTTTATAGGTTGTTTTGATTTTATGGAGCATTATTGCATAAGCTTCAGCTGAGGTTGTTGGTGCTTTATAATTAAATTTACCGTCGTTCTCGGTTATAAGCAAGTTGTAATCAATATCTGAATATGAGCCTAAACGGGACTTGTGGTATGAAATATCGTTTGTTCCCATATAAACGGCTATAATGTCAGGCGGGGTACCTGCATCATTACCTGTGTTATCGTGCAGGTTGTAAGGGCGAGTAAGGTAGCCCAATTCTTCGTTGTCACCAAAAGGGGAGAAGATAGTTGTGCCGGAGTAAGAGTTGTTAACAAGGAGCTTTGTGCCAAGTGCTTGGCAAGCCTGCATCCACCAGGTATCTTCTAATAAAACATCAGTTTTACCGTTTTTGTAGTAATCTCGGTTGTTTTTTATTGTAGAGTTTGTGGTTTCAGCAGCCACACCTGAAGAAACACCCTCGAATGTACAAATACTGTCACCAAGGATGGAAATAGTTTTATTTTCAAATTCATTTTGTTTTTCTTCGTTTTCACTTGCAGCTACTGCCGTTTGAACAAGCATAAGCGTTGCAAGCATAAATGAAATAAATTTGATTAACAACTTTTTCATTTCAATAAACCTTTGCTTATTTCTAAATGCTATTATATTTATTATGTAATCACACAAATAAATATAATAAATTATTATCTGAAATAAATCAACCTTTATTACAAAATGTTCATAATTATTTTTTAGAAAAAATACCCGAGCTAAAAAGCTCGGGTAAGGCATTATTCTGTTTTTAATGCACGTTCAAGCCAGATTGATGCAATTTCCATTGCTGAGTACAAACCGTTTTTCTCGGTTCTTTTAACAATAGCATCAAGCGGGTTGATTGTTGGGTCTGTGTTAAGCAACTGAACAGTAACCTTATCAGCAATGTTTACACCATGCACCTCGTGAGTTGAACCAATTGTAATAAATATAACAAAAGGGTCGCTCATATTGCCATAGTAAATATTGTTTCCTTTGCGAACAAGGGGCTTGCCCTTGTATGTAAGGAAGCTTTGTTGTTTATCAGCCAAAATGGACACTCCTTTTTACAAGATTAATTCTTAAGGTATGATTTGAGAAGAACCTGAAGAAGCTCATCTCTGTCAATTTTACGAATTAAGCTACGAGCATTGTTGTGAGTTGTAATGTAGGTAGGGTCTTCAGACAGTATATATCCTACAAGCTGACTTGTGGGATTATAACCTTTTTCAACCAAGGCATTATAAACTGCAACAAGAATATCGCGCATTTCCTTTTCGTGTTCATCGCTGATTGTGAATTGTATTGTTTTATCTGTCATACAAACACCTCCTAATATCTTTCTATTATTATATACGATTTGTTTTTAAAAAACAATAAGTATTTATTAATAATCTATTAATTATGCTCTTAATTCAATACCAATGCTGTTAAGCTTTTCAAGAATTGCATTAATCCAAGCCTGAACCTCTTCCATTTCAAGAGTTCTGTCTTTAGCAGAGAAGTTGAAACGTACAGTTATACTCTTGATAGCATCATTTTCGTATGTGTCAATAATCTTAACACTTTCAAGCTCCTCGAGGTTTAAGCTGTTCCAGCAATCGGACATCTGTGCAAATGTAACGCCTGCCTTAAGAATTAATGATAAATCATAGTATGTTGACTGCTGTGAAGATGGCTCTGCAAAGCTGATGTTAGCACCATTGATTTCATCAACAAAGGTATCAACATCGATTTCAATACAAACAGCCTTAGCAACCTTATCAAGCTTTTGTGCATTTGTTGGGTGAAGGGTGTGAAGAGTACCAACTACAACACCATCACAAGAGATTTCAGCTGTATTTTTTGGGTGCTCGTATGCATGAACAGCAGGAACCTTTTTGAGTACGGCATCTTTATGCTTGATTTGTGTGAAAATGTTGTTTACAACGGTAATTGCCTTAAAGAACAAGTCTTTTTCGCTTGTTGTTTTGTCATAAAGAACAATACCAAGGCTTCTGCGTTCATTTGCAGTACCGTCTGCTCTAACGCCTTTAACAACTCTGCCAATTTCAAAAATACCGTAGCTCTCACCGTAGTCCTTGTTTTCGGAAACAGCAAGGAGTAAGGTTGGTATCATAGAGTTTCTTATTGTTCCGTTGTCAGAGCTTTCAATATTAAGCACTTTAACGTTATCTTCAACTTCTATACCTAACTTCTTGTACTTTCTTACATCACCCCAGATATATGAGTGAACCTCGTGAAGATTAAAGTGTTTAACAAGAATATCTTTGATTTCGTTGCTCTGTGAACGAACAGGGGAGCTCTCAACGGGCTTAAGTGGGCTCTTTGTTGTGATAATGCTAAAGTTATCGTAGCCGTAAATACGAGTAATTTCCTCAATTATATCAGCCTTAATTGTAACATCCTTCGTAGCTCTGAAGGATGGAACACTAACAACAAAATCTTCACCGTTCTTTTCTACACCGAAGCCGAGAGCAGTAAGAGTTTTAACGATTCTTTCCTCGGTTATATCAATACCTGTGTATTTATCAACATATGCCTTGTTAAAGGAAATTGTGATGTCAGGATATTTTCTTACATATTCATCTGTAAGCTGTGAAGCAACCCTTGCACCCTCATCAATGCTTTGAAGAAGGTATGCAAAACGTTTTGCAGCAGTAACTGTCATTTCAGGGTCAAGCATCTTTTCATATCTTGCAGATGCATCTGTGCGAAGCCCCAATCTTGAAGAAGATTTACGCACGCAAACACCATCAAAGTTTGCACACTCAAGCACAACAGAGTTTGTATCTCCCACAATTTCGGAATCAAGGCCACCCATAATACCTGCAATAGCAACAGGTGTATCACCGTTCTGAATAAGAAGTGTGTCTGTTGTAATATCTCTTTCGGTATTGTCGAGTGTTGTGAACTTACAGTCAGCTTTTGGTGTATCAACAACTATTTTCTCGATTTTGTTCGCATCAAAAGCATGTGTTGGTTGACCCATTTCAAGCATAATGTAGTTTGTAAGGTCAGCTAAAAGGTTAATGCCGCGCATACCACAATAGTAAAGGCGAATCTGCATAGACATAGGGCTAACATTTTTTGTTATGTTATCCATTTTAACACAGGAATATCTGTAAACAAGGTCAGGTCTGTTAACTGTAACATTTATTTTTTCTGTGCCGTCGTATGCTAAATCTGAAAGTGGAAGAGGTTTAAGCTCTCTGTCTGTAAGAGCAGCAAATTCACGTGCAATACCGTAATGACCCCAAAGGTCAGGACGGTTTGTAAGTGATTTGTTATCAACCTCAAAAATAATATCGTCAATAGGGTAGATATCTTTTAAATCTGTTCCGTTTGGAGCATCAACATCAATCTCCATAAGACCTGATTTGTCATCAGAAAGGCCAAGCTCAAAGGCAGAGCAACACATACCTTCTGACTCGTAGCCTGCTACTGTTGCAAGTGTAATATCGCCTGCAGGTACACGGCCACCTGCCTTAACAAAGGCAATTTTCATATTTTCACGTACATTTGGAGCGCCACATACTACATTGTAGATTCTGTCGCCACCATCAACCTTGAGAAGGTGAAGCTTCTTTGAGTTTGGATGATTTTCGATTGAAAGAATTTCACCAACAACAACGTTTTGAATATCTTCACCCTTAATGATAATTTCTTCAACCTCAGCCGTTGCAAGGGTAAAGCTGTTAATAAGCTTTTTAATATCAAGACCTTCGAGGTCAACATATTCCTTTATCCAATTAATTGAAACAAACATTTATTTGACCTCCTTTTCCGGTTCTACAAATGTTGTGTTTTCGAACTGCGAAAGTGATTTTAAATGACAGCTGTTGAAAACACGTATATCCTTAACGCCGTATCTCATCATAGCAAGTCGTGTAAGACCTAAGCCGAAAGCAAAGCCTGTGTATTTTTCGGGGTCTATACCTGCTGCAGATAAAACATTAGGGTGAATCATACCACAAGGGCAAAGCTCAAGCCAGCCTGAATCCTTACAGGAAGGGCAGCCCTTACCACCACAAATAGCACATTGAATATCAAGCTCAAAGCCGGGTTCAACAAATGGGAAGAAGCCGGGACGAAGTCTGACTGTAATATCTCTTTGGAAGACCTCTGAAAGCATTGTTTTCATAAAGTAAATAAGGTTGGAAATTGAAATATCCTTATCAACCATAACGCCTTCCATCTGGAAGAAGGTGTTTTCGTGGCAGGCATCAATTTTTTCGTTTCTGAAGCATCTGCCGGGGAATATAGCTCTAATAGGCTTACCCGCTTCGAGCTCGTCTTTGTATTTAATGTAAATGGCATTCTGAGCAGCAGAGGTGTGAGTTTTTAGCAGTTGGTTTGTGCTGAGGTAATATGTATCCTGCATATCACGGGCAGGGTGATGCTTAGGAATATTAAGCGCCTCAAAGCAATGGTAGTCATCAACAATTTCATCGTAGTCTTCAATTGCAAAGCCCATGCTTGCGAATATATTTTCAACCTCACGTTGGATTAATGTAATTGGGTGATATGAGCCCTTATCCTCGCTAATCGGGAAGGTAACGTCGTAATCCTCGGTGCTGTCAATAAGCTTTTGTTCTTCAAGCTTTTGGAGCTCCTCTTTCTTTTGGGCAATAGCATTTTCAATAAATTGTTTAATTTCATTGATAATTTGACCTGCCTCTTTTTTCTGGTCGTTTGGAACATTTCTTAATTCGCTCATAAGAGATGAAATCGGGCCTTTTTTACCCAAAAATTCAATTCTTAATTGCTCTAATTCAGCAGAATCTGTTGTTGCGTTAAGCTTTGCAACAAACTGTTCTTTAAGCTGCTGTGCTTTTTCAAGCATTTGATTCAGTCCTTTCAAAAATACTTTATATGAAGATGGTCAGACAAAAAAATAAAGCCCCATCCCCAACAAGGGACGAAGACAGTCTCCGCGGTACCACCCTAATTTTTGCTTCAGAGCAAACACTCTTTTGTAATGTAACGGTTACACCCGTTGCGACCTACTGTTGTTCAGCCACACCGCTAACAAGTGAACTTCAAAGGTCATTTGCCAATGTGCTTACAGCCGTGGCACATCTCTCTGTGGACATCTTAACCTTCTACTCTCTTGGTCAAAGCGTTTAGAGGATTATAACACATAATATTATATTTTTCAATGGTTTTTGTTTTAAAAATGCTTTACATTAGTAAAATATATGGTAAAATAGATACATAATTTATCTTTGTGGAGGTAGTTATGAGCAAAATTAAGCTTGGTGTTCAGTTGTACACCTTACGAGATCATTGTCAAACAGCAGAAGATTTCGAAAAAACATTAAAGTTTTTAAACGAAATCGGCTGCAATGTTATACAAATATCTGCAATCGGTCCTATTGACCCTATTGTTGTAGGTGAGCTTGTTAAAAAATATAATATGGAAGTGTGCGTAACACATAAACCATACGACAGAATGAAAAACGACTTAGATGCTCTTATGTATGAGCACGACCTTATTGATTGTAAAAACATTGGTATCGGTGCTATGCCGGGCAATATTCACGAATCATACGAAGGTGTTAGTGGTTTTATTGCAAAGTGTAACGAAATTGGTGCAAAAATGAGAGCCAATGGAAAACAGCTTTGCTATCACAACCATGCTTTTGAATTTGAGGTTTATGACGGTGAACGTACATTTGAAAGATTAATTAACGAAACTACCCCCGAAACACTTCACTTTATTCCCGATACATATTGGATGCAGGTTGGTGGTGTTAACCCTGCAGAGTTTCTTAAAAAGCTTGCAGGTAGGGTAGAGGTTTGCCACTTTAAAGATATGCGTATCGTTAATAATCAACAGCGCTTTGCAGAGTGTGGTACAGGCAACATTGATTTCGCTGCTTGCTACCGTGCCTGTAAAGAAATCGGAGTTAAATATATTGTAATTGAGCAAGACCTTTGCTACGATACAGATGTTTTCGAATCTGTTAGAATTGGTTTTGAAGGTCTTAAACGGATCGCTGCAGAAAACGATTAACGGAGGTTTATTTATGTCTATATTAAAAAAATTACTGTTTACTGTTATTCTTGTTCTTGCTGTAACAATCGTTCCGGGTATTATACTTTTACTTACAGTAAATGCTGAATCAGATTTTTATGTTTATGTATTTGTTTATGGAATTATACTCTTTTTGATTTTTGGATATATCATTATCTCTATTCACGCACTTTCAAAACAGCTTAGTGAATCTATGGAAGAAATGAAAAAGCAAAACGCAGCTATTGCTCACGCTCTTTTGGGCAATCATACAGAAACTAAGGAAGAGACTAAACAACCGGAAATACAAGAAGAGTCTAAGGATACATCTCGAGTTGTTTTAAATCCTGCAGACCCTCTTCCGCCGGTTGATACCAAAGGCGACGACACATTCGGAGATTTTGAATAAACTAAATAATTCTAAAGTTAAAGGAGCAGTAAAACTCAATGTTTTTACTGCTCCTTTTTGCTTTTAGCTTATTTCAAGTGTAAGGTTGCTCATGGGGTATGAACAGCAAGGATGAATTATTCCGTAGCTTGAATCAGCAAGTCGTCTGTTGTCGATTTCTTGAGGAATAAAAACATTTCCTGTTAGAAGCTTTGAACGGCAAAAACCACATTCACCTGAGTGGCATAAGGCCGGTGCTGTAATTCCTTCCTTTTCAAGGGAAGCAAGTAATGGTTCCTCAGAATAACAAGGAACGGTTGCAATAAGCTCACCGTCTTTAATTACCTTACATAAGAATATAAGTCCTTTCATTTCTTGTGGGAAATCTTGTAAGGCAGACGGGTTCTCGATTTTTCTGTTTGACCCAAATCTAATATATTTGTTTTCAAGCTTAAGCTCGGAAATTTGTTGTAAAACACGATTGTAGAATGCAGTATCACCATATACAAATATGCTGTATTTTGAGTCAGGCGCATATTTCTCAATTAACGATTTTGTTATAAAGCCACGTTCCCTGTTTAATATATGGTCATCGCTGAATACATATACAATATTAAACTTGTTTGATTTATCACTTAATTCATCAAATCTCTGAGACATTATTGTTTCTCTTTCTTTTCTTGCAGAATAGATAAGAGTAAGATTCATATCAAGCGAGCCGTCTGCAATTGCTTCAGCCATAGATAAAAAAGCAGGTACACCCGTGCTGTCGCATATACCAACAATATTTTTCATATCTCGTATTGGCTGATAATAAAACTCACCAAACGGAGCAGATGCAGTAACCTTTGTGCCTTTTCTCCAGGTATTAAATATATGGTTTGAGGCAAAGCCGTTAAGCTTCTTTTTAACTATTATCATATATTCATCGTCAATAGACCTGTTAGGAGAGGAACATAAAACATATGGTCTTGTAACAATGGCGTTTCCGATTTCAAGTGTTAAGCTGATGCTTTGACCGGGCCTGAAATAGGCTAATTTGGCTGTACCGTATTCAGTATCAGGCTCCAAAATATATGCACGTGTATCTTTTGTTATTTCAGCAACCTGCTTTACACGTAAGCTCTGTGCTTGAGGGTGTAAAAAGTTTGCTGTTGAGTTAACCGTATAGTTTGCATTTAAAGGGGTATCAGGTGCTTCGTTTATAATACCACGGCGTAAAAACGGTATTTCTTTAAAGTTTTTTATATCTTTAAACCTTGAGCGAACTATAATTTTTTTATTGCTCACTGCTAACACCTCTTTCCTCCGAGATATCTTCAAGTGTTGCAAAAGCAGTATTTCTTCCTGTAACTACGGCACTGCAAATACCGTCAAGCTGAGTTGCCCAGCACCACAAAAGCGTAAGCTCTTTATATCGTTATCCGTTTCCTCTGTCATTATTCTGGGAAGGAGGGAGTCCCACTCTGAAGCAAAATAACCACGTGTTACACCTTGGGGGGAGGCTGTATATCTTGCAAATGTAACCGGTGTTGAAATTTCAATTTCTTCAACATAATTATGAATTGAAATACCTGTTGCTTTTTCATATTTTGAAATAAGACGAGCAGCAAGTAAATTTTTCTCGTTGAAATATTCTTCAGGTGCAACATCAGCCCAGCAGTTGTCGGTATAAAATGTTGTTAGCTTAAGAATAGTTGTGCCTTGTGGGGAGCAATCCGGGTTTGCAATGTTTAAACAGGTCGCTACAATAGCATCATTATTTTCAATGGTTTTCATTTTTTCAAACTGCTCTGTAGAGTCAGAAGATGATGTTATAATAACTGAATAGTCATTGATTTTTAAATCACTGACAGAACGATTTAAGCCTAAATATACGCAAGCGCTTCTTGCACCGAAGGTACGGGCATTTGTTCTTTTTATTGCACTTTTAGGTAAATCTTTAGCTTTAATAAGCTTTGAATATGCTGTTGTAGGTGAACAGTTACAGATAATATGGTCAGCATAGATGGTTTCATTGTTTTTTAATATAACGCCACATGCATGTCCGTTCTTAAACTTAATTCTTGTAACAGGGGAGTTATATCTTATTTCTCCGCCTAAATCCTCAAGCTTGCTTACTAAAGCCATTGAAATGGCGTAACTGCGCATTTTGGGAACAGTTGCTCCGTACTTTAGCAAATTATATACAGTAAGAATATAGTGTACAAAGCTTAGTCTGTCGCAATCAACACCAAAATTCATCCAGTAAGCTTCAAAAATATCACGAGCCAAATGAGGGACATCAAGAGCATTTAAAACTTCGTTTACCGAATACGGAGCTGTTCTTACAAAGTTTCCGTATTTTTTCATTATTTGTCGTATTTGAGAATAGCTTGGTTGAGTGTCCAATGTGGCAATATGGTTTATTGCATTATATATTTCCTCTGCTAAGCAAAAAAGCTTTTTCATTGATTTTTCAGAGCCGGGCACATAGCTTTCCATAGCCTCAATATATTCATCAATACCAATAGGTAATGTTGCATCAATTTTCTCGCCGGTTCTTGTAGTTGTAATAAACCTATATAAATTAGGAAGAGTAGTATAGTTAATCGTTGATGATATGCCTATATCATCAAAAATTTGGCGCATTTCACCAAGCCCTGTGTCGTTTCCGAATCCACCGAGCATATCAATTGAGGCTTCAAACTCGAATCTTCCTCGTACAAAGCTGGTAGCAAAACCACCGGGGGCGTTGTGGCGTTCAAGCAGAAGTACCTTTTTACCGTTTTGAGAGGCGCAAACAGCTGCGGTTAAACCACCGCAGCCTGCACCAATAACTATAATATCATAGCTTTTAGTTTTAGACATTTTTTAATTAATCTCCGAAAGCTTAACAGGTCTGCCTTCGTTTGCTGATTTTTCAGCAGCGAGGGCGATTTTTACTGATTGAAGACCTGCGTGAATTCCAACAGGAGTTTCCTTGTTGTTTATACAGCAGTCAACAAATTGTCTAACCTCTTCTGAGAATGAGCCCATATATCTTTCAAGGAAGAAGTAGAGAGGCTTTTCACCTGTAACACCGTTAGCATCTGATACAACAGCTGTTGAAAGTGTATCGTTTGTAGTTGCAACCATACCCTTTGAGCCGAAAAGCTCTGCTCTTTGGTCGTAACCGTACATAGCCTGGCGAGAGTTATCAATAACTGCAAGAGCACCATTTTCCATTTTCATTGAAATGATAGCTGTATCGAAATCGCCGTATTCACGGATACCGGGATTGATAAGAGCGTCAGCGTAAACATAAAGCTCTTCAACATCACTGTTTGTAAGGAAGCAAGCCATATCAAAATCATGAATTGTCATATCAAGGAAAATGCTTGCTGCACAGTAGCCAACAGGTGGTGCCTGTGGGTCACGAGATGTGATTTTAAGAATTTGTGCATCACCGATTCTGCCTTCGTCGTAAGCCTTACGAACAGCAGCGAAGTTGTGGTCAAAACGACGGTTAAAGCCAACCTGAAATTTGCACTCAGGGTGAGCCTTAAGGGCTTCTGCAATTTCAAGAATCTTATCAACAGTATTAGCAAGTGGCTTTTCGCAGAATACGTGCTTGCCTGCATTAATTGCTTCAATTGAAATAGGAGCGTGAGTATCTGTTGAGGAACAAACAAGAACAGCGTCAATTGTTTCATCCTCAATAATCTTTTTGTAGTCGGTGTAAATGTTTTCTACACCAAAGCCTTCGCAAAAAGCTCTTGTTTCATCATTCATAAATGGGTCTGCAATTGCAGTTACAACAGCATTTTTTACGTGAAATGAAATAGATTCAAGGTGCACCTTACCAATACGGCCTGCACCGATTATACCAATCCTAAGCATAATTATTATATCCTTTCCGATTAAAAATATTTAGATTGTTCCGTCCCAGGTTGAAACTTGTGTTTTCTTGATTTCGTCTTCATCAAACCAACGGGTAGTAACACATTTGCTTTCAGTAAAGAAGCGATAAGCATCCTTGCCGAGGCAGTGTAAATCACCAAAAAATGAATCCTTGTGGCCTGCAAACGGGAAGAAACCGATTGGAACAGGGATACCAACGTTAACACCAACCATACCACCGTCGGTGTGTCTTGTAAACTCTCTTGCGTAGTGTCCGCTTTGTGTGAAAATAACAGAGCCGTTTGCGTATGGGTTGTTGTTCATAAGAGCAAGGCCCTCATGGAAATCTTTTACTCTCTTAATACAAAGAACAGGGCCAAATACCTCATCTCTGCCGATTGTCATATCTTCAGTAACATTATCGAAGATTGTAGGGCCAACAAAGTAACCATCTTTAAGCTCATCAGGGAGCTCAGGATTTCTACCGTCAAGAACAAGTGTTGCGCCTTCACGAACACCCTTTTCTATATCAGCAACAACCTCATCATAATGCTTTTTATATGTAAGAGGGCCAAGCTTTGAGGTCTTATCTGTTGAGCGACCAAGCTTGATTTTTGAAGCCTGTTTTTTAAGCTCTGCAACGAATGCATCAGCAATTGATTCTTGAACAACACAGCAGGAGAGAGCCATACAACGCTGACCTGCGCAACCGTATGCAGAGTTAATAACACCTGCAACAGTTCTTTCAATTGGAGCATCTTCAAGAACGAGTGCGTGGTTTTTTGCCTGGCAAAGAGCCTGTACACGCTTGCCTGCCTTAGCAGCTCTTTCGTATATAAGCTTACCAACAGGTGTTGAGCCAACAAAGGTTATACCCTTAATATCAGGGTGGTCAAGAAGTGTGTTGATCTCGTTTCTTGAGCAGGTGATAACATTAACAACACCATCAGGCATACCTGCTTCTTTATAAAGCTCTGCCATTCTTAATGCTGTTTTTGGAGTAAGAGATGCAGCCTTAAGAACAATTGTGTTACCACAAGCAACACAAGTAGGTGTCATCCAACCAAATGGAATCATAGCAGGGAAGTTAACAGGAACAATACCTGCAAAAACGCCTAACGGCTCACGATATTTAACAGTATCAAAGCCTGAAGAAGCATCCATAATGCTTTCACCCATCATAAGAGATGGTACCTGTGTTGCAAGCTCTGTGCCTTCCTTTGCCTTAAGAACGTCGCCCTCAGCCTCGGACCAAACCTTACCGTTTTCTTCTGCTACGAGAGTTGTAAGCTCATCCATATGCTCAATAATAAGGTTGCGAACATTGTAAAGGATTTGAGCTCTTTTAATTGCAGGAGTTGCTCTCCATGCAGGATATGCTGCTTTAGCAGCTGCAATAGCTTCAAGAACCTCATCATTTGTGCAGCAAGGTGCATAGCCTGTTACTTCACCTGTGCTTGGGTTATGTAAATCATACCAAACATCGGTTTTGGATTCTTTAAATTCACCATTGCAAAAATATTTAATTTTTTCTGCAGCCATTTTTAAATCTCCTTAAATTAATTTTGCTAACTAATTATAAACCTGCTTTTTCAGCAATGTAAGCACGTGCTTTTTTAGCATACTCAAACGGGTTCGCAATAGCAGGGTCTTGCTCTGCTTCAACAAGTACATAGCCTTCGTAATTATTATCTGCAAGTACCCGGAAAATAGGTTCAAAATCAATTACGCCATCACCGGGAACTGTGAATGTGCCTTTTCTGACACCCTGAAGGAAGCTTTCGCCATTTGCTTTAACATCTGCAATAACATCAGGGCGAATGTCCTTAAGATGAACGTGCTTGATTCTGTTAATGTATTTTTTAAGTATATACATATAATCTTCACCACAATATGCAAGGTGGCCTGAGTCGAAAAGAAGATTGAAATATTCAGGGTCTGTGTTTTCCATAAGCCTGTCAATTTCAGCAGCTGTTTGTACAACTGTGCCCATATGGTGGTGGAAGGTAAGGGTGATACCCATATCTTTTGCAACCTTACCAAGCTTATTAACGCCTGTGCAAAGAAGCTCCCATTCCTCATCATTCATAACATATTTATCGTCAAAGATAGACTTATCTGTTCCTTGAATTGAGTGGCCTTGTTCAGATATACCAACAACTTTGGCACCCATTTCTTTAAGGAATGTAATGTGTTTGATAAACTCAGCTTCTGTTTCTTCGTATGGCTTTGTTGTAAGGAAGGTTGAAAACCAAGCGTTACAAATCTGCATACCACGAAGGTCAAGAGCTTTTTTCAAAACAGCTGTATCTTTAGGATATTTGTTACCAACCTCACAGCCTGTGAAGCCTGCAAGAGCCATTTCTGAGATGCATTGTTCAAATGTGTTTTCTGCTCCAAGGTCAGGCATATCGTCATTTGTCCAGGCGATAGGAGCAATGCCAAGCTTTATTTTGTTTTTATCAAGCATTAGAATTTCCTCGCTTTTTTAAGATTTTCTTCTTTATTTTCAAAAGCAGTTTTAACAGCTTCTTTTGATGATGTTGAAGCAATACCAACGTGCCACCACGCGCCGTATCCGTCGGTCATTGACTTTGGTAGTACTTTGATATCAATAAGAGTAGATATTGTTTGCTTTTTGCTGTCGATAAGGGCAGCCTCAAGCTCTTCAAGTGTAGTTGCTGTGTATGTTTTAACACCGTAACCTGAAGCACACTTAGCAAAGTCAATTGGGAATAAATCGCCCAAAAGTTCTCCGTTGTCATCTCTCATTCTGAATTCTGTAGCAAGGTTACCGATACCGTTGCTCATCTGAAGGTTGTTGATACAACCAAAGCCTGCATTATCAAAAAGCAAAACATTAATTTTTTTGCGCTCTTGTATGGAAGTTACAAGCTCACTGTGAAGCATAAGGTAGCTACCATCACCACAGAAGGCGTAAACCTCTCTGTCAGGCTCTGCAAGCTTTGAGCCCAGGGCACCTGCGATTTCGTAACCCATACAGGAATAACCGTATTCCATATTGTATGTGTAAAGGGTGTCAGAAGTCCACATTCTTTGCATACAACCGGGGAGTGAGCCTGCTGCAGCAACTGCAATTGCGTCATCGTCAATTACTTTTCTTATAAGTGCAAGTGCAGCAGTTTGTGTAATAACGCCACCTGTCATTTCTACAAATTCAGGAATTGTTTTTTCGTAACGCGCTTCAATAAGTGGCTTGAAGTTTTCATCATATGCATAAGATGAAAGTCTTTCCATTTCTTCATCCCAAGCTTTTTTAGCGTCTGCAATTTCTGTTGTGTAAGCAGATTTGTAGCCACCTATTGCATCGGAAAGCGCAAGTACACCTAATTTTGCATCACAAACAGCCTTTGTAGCACCTAATTTGTATGCATCAAATCTATCTGTGTTAATTGTAACAAATTTAGCATCAGCCTTAAAAAGTGATTTTGAAGCAGTTGTAAAGTCTGAAAAACGAGTGCCGATACCGATAATTACATCAGCATCCTTAGCAATAAGGTTTGCAGAAAGGTTACCTGTAACACCTACACCACCAACATTAAGTGGGTGAGAGGAAAGTACCGATGTTTTACCACTTTGTGTTTCTGCGAACGGAATATTATGCTTTTCACAAAATTCCTGTACAACCTGACCCGCTTCGGAATACCTTGTACCACCACCGACAATTACTAAAGGCTTTTTAGCAGCCTTTACTACTTGGGCAATATCTGCAATTTCATCTGCTGCAGGAGCAATTCTTGTTATTTTATGTACTCTTTTTGCAAAGAATTCATCGGGGTAGTCATAGCTTTCGCCTTCAACATCCTGTGGAAGAGCAACACAAACAGCACCTGCGTTTGCTGTATCAGTAAGTGCTCTCATAGCATTAATCATTGCAGACATAAGCTGTTCCGGACGAACAACTCTATCCCAATATCTGCAAACAGGCTTGTAAGCATCGTTTGTTGTTATTGAAAGGGAAATAGGCTGTTCAAACTGCTGCAAAACAGGGTCAGGCTGTCTGCAAGCAAATGTATCTGCAGGGAAAAGCAACAAAGGAATATTATTAACTGTTGCAGTTGCAGCTGCAGTAATCATATTTGCGGCACCGGGACCGATAGATGATGCGCAAGCAATGATTTTTCTTCTGTTGTTTTGCTTTGCAAAACTGGCAGCAACGTGTGCCATACCTTGCTCATTTTTACCTTGATAAACTTTGAGAGAGCCTCTGTTTTCATCAAGGGCTTGACCAAGACCACAAACAATTCCGTGACCAAAAACAGTGAAGATACCATCAACGAATTTCGTTTCAACTCCGTCAAAGGAAACATACTGATTATCGAGGAATTTTACGAGTGCTTGGCCCATTGTCATAATTGCCATTTATATCACTCCTTAAGGAATAATTTATTTTGTTAACCATTGGTGTTCTTCTGAAACAAACCTTGTAGTTTTGTACCAAGGGTCGTTGTCAAGGTGGCGTATCATCCAGATGTAGCACATTTCATAACCGGGTGCTACAACCTGCTGGTGATCTTTGCCATCGGGGATATATACAGCGCTACCTTGAACGCTTTTAAATACATCATCACCAACAAATGCAGCGCCGAAGCCTTGTGGTTTATCAAATTGATAGTAGTAAACCTCGGGTTGTGGATGGTGGTGAGGTGGGTAGCTTGACCAACGACCCGGCTGGTTGTAAACCTCACCGAGAACCATATTTGAATATGGTGCATTATCAGGGTCAAATATAGTTGATACTATTCTGTAGCCTGTGCCTTCCCACTGGTCCTTTCCGAAATGCTGGTAAAGAATCATATCAGGTGTATAAAAAAGAGGGGAGAAAACAATATCGTTATCAGTTTGCTGAATTAATATTTCAGAAGCCTTGTTTGCCTTTATTGTAACGGGCGTATTCTTCGGCACGTGAAGGCAATAGGATGCCTTTACAAAAGGTGTTTCACGTGTCATATTCTTTTCTTCACCATTCCAAGAAATATCAACATCACCGTAAAGAATTAAAAATGCAGTTTCACAGCTATCATCACAAAGCGAAAAGCTATCATCTGTATTAAAGCGTTTAACCTTAATGTTCATAAGCATATTTGAATGCTTACCGTTCATTTCGCAAACAATTTTTTCATTGCTTGCATTAAAATCTAATTTTTCAAACATATTAACCCTCCGTTAGTTCACCACTTGCGCTTATGGGTATTTCTTCGCCTAAATACGTTGGCTCAGGCTTAAATATACACCAAACAAAATCCTTGCACCTTGCAAGAGCCTCTCGGCTGTTGTTATAAGTGCGTACACTAATATGGTAATCGTATTGACCGTCTGCACACACGCCGTATGCGTCTAAACCAAGTTTTCGTGCATCGTATATAGCTCTGTATAAATGATATTTTTGTGTAATTATAACAACGCTGTCAACACAAAACACATCTCGTGCACGGTACATTGATTCATATGTTGAAAATCCTGCATGGTCCATAAAAACCTCGTTGGCAGTTGCTCCACAGTTAACTGCAAAGCTTTTCATAACATTTACTTCATCATAATCCTCTCGACCGTGGTCACCACTCATAAGTATTCGGTTGGTACAGCCTGTATTATAAACCTCAATCCCTTTATTCAGCCTTTCTTCAAGCATATGAGAAGGGGAATCACCCCAAACGCCTGCACCAAGAATAAGTGCACAATCAAAGTTCATTTCTGCAGCTTCTTCAACAGTTAAAATATATCTGTTAGAAAATTCAAGCATGTAAACATTAATTAAAAGTGGTACTTGCATTAAAATGAATGATATAAGAAGCAGAGCGCTTATCAGTCTTTTATACCTCTTAACAAGCTTCATACAGCTTAACCTCTTGCAACCATTTCGCCGTATTCATCTTTTTCTTTCTTTATAAACTCCTTAACAGCGTCTACTGTCGGCATATCCTGTGAGCAGGCGTGGCTTGCAACAAGCATTGCAGCAGAAGCAGAGCCAAGCTCAAGTGCATCCCACATATCCCAGCCTTCAAGAATACCGTAAAGGAATGCGGAAGCATATCCATCGCCACCACCGAAGGATTTTAGAAGCTTTACAGGGAATGGCTTTATTGTATAGCTTTTGCCATCGTTCGTATAAGCTGTTGAGCCTTCTTTACCGTGCTTTATTATAACAATTTTTGCGTTTTTGCTATGCCAGTATTCTGCACTTGCTTTGTCTGTGCCGTCGAGACCGATAAACTTTTCTGTTAAGTCAAACTCTTCTCTTGAGCCGAGAATAATATCTGCCTTTTCAGCTACTGTTGAATAATAGATTGCAATTTCATCGTTGCTTTTCCAGTTATAAGCTCTGTAATCTATATCAAAAATAACAGGAATATTGTTCTTTTTTGCAATTAATGTTGCCTTAAGAGCAGCTTCTCTTGAAGGGCTTTCGCAAAGCGCTGTGCCTGAAATAAGAATTGCTTTACCTTTTTTTATATACTCCTCATCAATGTCAGCAACATCAAGCTTAAGGTCAGCAGCTTCGTTTCTGTACATCGTAATAGAGCTTTCTGTTTCTGATTTAATTTCGGTAAATGTAAGACCGATTTTTTCACCGTTTGTGCAACGGGTGATGTGTGAGCAATCAATACCTTCATTTTTGAAAAAGTTAACAACAAATGTTCCTAATTCATCATCAGATACTCTTGCAAAGAAGCCACACTTTTTACCAAGGCGAGAAAGACCCACAGCAATGTTTGCAGGTGAGCCACCTAAATATCTTTTAAAGGTGGTGCTTTGCGAAAGTGGGCAGTAGTAGTCAACAGGGTTAAGGACAACTGCAACTCTACCGAGAAGAATCATATCAAAATCTTTGTTTTGGTCAAATTCTATGTATTTCATAATAAAAAGCTCCTTATTATAAATTTTGCATATTAAAAATTTGAATATGTTTTTTTACATTTTCGTATACAGCATCTGCCATACCTTGGGAGAGTGTAAAGTAATTACCGTCATCTATATTAAAGCTACTTGCTGTTGTTGCAACTGCATCAAAGCTTGCTGTAGCAATATTTACTTTTCTTATACCGTTGCGTATACATTTTTGAAATATTTCGGGCGAAATGCCTGTACCACCGTGAAGCACCAATGGGGAGGTGCAGGTATTATTAATTTCTTTAAGTACATCTAACCTTAGCTCAGGCTGAACCTTGTAATGACCGTGGGCATTACCGATTGCAACAGCCAATGCATCAATACCTGTTCTTTTGCAAAAATCTTCAGCAATCTGAGGGTCTGTGAACTGTATTGAGTGAGCTTTTCCGTCGCCCTCATTACCACCTACGACACCTAATTCAGCCTCTACAGAGGCACCGTATTGTTTAGCCTTCTCAACTACCTTTTTAGTTAAGTCAATGTTTTCTTCATACGGTAAAACAGAGCCATCTAACATAACAGAAGAAAAACCTATTTCAAGCGCCGTTTCAACTGTCTCGTAATTTAAACCGTGGTCGAAATGAACACATATATCAACAGAGCTGTTTTTTGCTGCAGCAACCATCATTGGTCCTATAATTTTAAGAGGTGATGTACCTAACCTGACCTCTGCGATTTGTATAATAATAGGTGTGTTTGTATCTTCAGCTGCCCTTACTGCACCAAGTATCATTTCCATATTACCAACAGAAAAGGCGCCTGTAGCAATTTGTTTTTCTTCGGCTCTGGCAAGTAGGTCTTTTAGAGTAACAAGAGGCATTACGGAATCTCCTTAGAATTTATTGTTTTGCTAAATTTTGTAAATACAAAACATCTCTTAAATTTTACACCAATTTTTTATGCAAATCAATATAATATGTATCATTTTACAATATTATTAGATACAAAAAAATATATATAAATATATATAAATTGAACAAAAGCTTTGAAATAATTAAAAATAAAATAACGAGAGCTGCTCAAATTTAAGCAGCTCTCGTTATTTGCGTAAAGTCATTGGCGTATTAACTTTAATCATATGTTACCATTCTTTAGCTATAAAATCAAGTGCAAATTAATTGTTAATATTAACAAATTTTGAACAAAAAATTTATGCAAACATTCTTGTTTTATTCTCTGTTATTTATTACCGAATTGTGATATCATTTATTAAAAAGAGGAGGTATGGCGATGACATATTTATTTTTGATTTTAGGTGCAATACTTGTTTTAATATTTGTTTCAAAAAGAACAGCAAAGGTTAAGCTTGAGCTTGCATTTCTTAAGGCTGTTGCAAGTGTATGCTTTATATTAACAAGCCTTTTTGCGATGGTAGAAAACCCCGATTGTCCCAAAATTATCGGAGCTTTAGTTACAGCAGGTGGTGTTTGGGGGCTTCTTGGCGATATAGCTCTCGATTTAAAATATGTTTTTAAAACCCACGAAAAGGAATATCTTTATGCAGGATTTTCCTCCTTTGGTATTGGTCATATTTTTTACATAGCAGCGCTGTATATTTACTTTGGATTTAACATTAAAGCATTTATCGGTGCAATTGCTGCAGGCTTGGTATGTGTAGCTATCGCTTTCATTGCAAAGCCTATAATGAAGCTTGATTACAGAGGTTTTCGTAATATAACGGCTGTATATATGTTTGTTTTGGGCTATGTTTACGGTCTTGCATCGGGGTACGCAATTTTTGATTATTCATTACCTGCCCTTATTTTTACAATTGGCTTTATTCTTTTTATTGCATCCGATATATTCTTATCAGGCTTATATTTTGGTCAAACAGAAAAGAAAAGAACAAGCAGACCTGCTATAATAATAAATCACTTGCTTTATTACGCTGCGCAGTTCACAATTGCTTCAGCATTATTGTTTTTAAAATAAAGGACTGTTTATATGTTAACCGAAAAATTATTCTATAAAGATTCGTATATTTCGCAATTTAACGCAACTGTAAAAGGTTGCGTTAAAAATTCTGATTTTTATCATATAATTCTTGATAAAACTGCCTTTTTCTTTGAAGGTGGCGGACAAAAAGCCGATACAGGATATATAGGTCATGCTGTTGTTTCTGATGTGCAAGAAATCAACGGTGAAATAGTGCATGTTTGTGATAGGGAGCTTGAGATTGGCAAAGAATACGGTTGCTCCATTAATTGGGAAGTTCGTTTCAGACGTATGCAACAGCACAGTGGTGAGCATATTGTTTCAGGCATTGTGCACTCGTTATATGGCTACGATAACGTAGGTTTTCATATGGAGGATGACTATGTTACCGTTGATTTTAACGGTGAACTGACACGTGAACAGCTTGACGAGGTTGAAGATAAAGCGAACCTTGCTGTTTGTAAAAACTATAATATTATATGTTACTTCCCTGATGAAAAGCAGCTTTCAGAGCTTGATTACAGAAGTAAGCTTGAGCTTACAGAAGGCGTAAGATTAGTTAATATTGAAAATACGGATTTGTGTGCCTGTTGTGCACCACATTTGAGCAAGACAGGCGAGATAGGTATTATAAAAATCCTTGATTTTATGCGTCATAGGGGTGGTATCAGGCTTGTAATGAAAAGTGGCCTTGATGCTGTTGAGGATTACAGAAATAAGTATAAAAGTGTGTACGAAATTTCCAATCTGCTTTCTGCAAAGCAGGGGGAAATTACCACGGCTGTGGAGCGCTTGCAAGGTGAAAACGAGTCCTTGTACCGTGCGTTTACAGCATTTAAGCTATCTGTTGCGAATGATGCAAAAAAATCACTTACTTTTACTCATAAATGCGCATATTTAATAGTATCAAATTTCGATAATGATATGATGCGTGATGTAGCAAATTTCGGTATGGAAAGTAGTGAGCTTTGCCTTGTTTTTTCGGGTAATGATGAGGTAGGCTACTCATATATTGCATGCAGTAAAACCCTTGATATGCGTAGTGTTGCAAAGGATTTAAATAACTATTTACAAGGCCGTGGTGGTGGAAGAGATGCTATGATTCAAGGTAAGGTTTCTGCTACGGAAGAAGCTATAAAAAAATATATAAATTCTTTTGATATTTAAGTTTTATGAAAAATGAAAAATTAATTGAAAAAATCACTAAAAAATTGAATCTGAAGTTAAATCAGGAGCCCCTCTCGTATAATTCGGGAGAGGACTGCTTGCTGTTACTATATAAAGGTGTTTCGAAAGAAAATTTTGGCGTGATTTCTAATGAAATTACAGTAGATTTTTCTTTCAATCTTATTAATGAAAATGTTATCGAAAACAACCATTTTAAATTTTTAAAAAATGGCGAAATGCTTATATGCATAGGCTTTTACGAATGCGATAACACTATTCGTATTGTATTTGATTCTGATACATTTTTACCTGATTTTAACGAGTGTAGTGTAGCAGAAAAATGCACAACAACTTTGTGGCAGTTTGAGGTTGACCATAGCCTTATTGACTGTGGAATGTGCTATATTGTAAGACTTTCAACAGGTGCATTTTTCGTGATTGATAGTGCTCATACATATTCAATAAACGATTGTGAAAGAATACATGATTTTTTACGCGAAAGAACACCTGATGGTGAAAAAATCCATATTGCAGGGTGGTTTATTACCCACGGGCATGATGACCACGTTGCGCAGTTTACAAATTACCTTAATTTTTATATGCAGGATACTGTAATAGATAAGGTGTATATGAACTTGATTTCTCTTAATCACCGAGATGGTGTGAAGTGGGATTATTTCTATAAAAAATACGATGAAAACACACGCAAAGCAATTGCTGAACACCCTGAAATTGAGCTTGTTCGTTTGCATACGGGTATGACATTTTTTGTGGATAATCTCAAGCTTGATGTGCTTTGCTCACACGAGGATGTTTTTCCTAACGATAACAGCAACTATAATGATTCGTCTGTTGTTCTTATGATGACTGCAAAGGGTACTAAAATACTCATTCCCGGTGATGCAGGGCATGAAGAAAGCTATATTCTTGAGGATAGATATCCTACGTACCTTAAAGCTGATATTGTACAGCAAGCACACCATTGCCATTTTGGTACAACAGAGCGTTTTTACGAGCTTGTCGGAGCTGATTGTGTTCTTTTTCCTGCAACACAAATTAAGTTTGATGAAACCTGGGATGTTCACTCAACAAACCGTAAATCTATTGAAATTGCTAAAGGCAACTATTTTATTGCATCAAACGGTACAGTTGAAATAGATTTACCGTATGTTAAAGGAGATGAAAAGGTTTTACCCGATGAAACCTTTGAAAGCTTTAAAGGTGTTTTTGATTTATGGACATATAGCTATACTCCCGAATATAAGCAAAAATTATATAACGAGTACCTCGCCAGAGGTGGCAAGCCTTTGGATGAATATAAAGATGGGTTTTGATTATGCTTTTTGATTATAAGGTCATTAAATCAAACAGAAAAACAATAGCCATTCAGGTTACAATAGATGGTGCTATAGTAGTCAGAGCACCTTTGAAAATGAACGATGAAGCTATTGAGAGGTTTGTTATTGATAAAAAAGCTTGGCTTGAAAAAGCAATTGTTTCTCAACGTAATAAAGCAAAAACTAAAAAATCATACTCACAAGAAGATATAGCAAGCCTGAGGCTTAAGGCTAAAGAAATAATTCCGTTAAAGGTTGATTATTTTTCCAAAATTATGGGAGTTGAACCTAAATCAATTAAAATTACCTCAGCCAAAACACGTTATGGTTCTTGTTCATCTCAAAATACACTTAATTTTTCACTTTACCTTATGGATAAGGATGAAAGATTTATTGATTATGTTGTTGTTCACGAGCTTGCTCATATAAAGCACCATAACCACAGCAAACAGTTTTATGAGTTTGTACAAAGATTTATTCCGAATTACAAGGAAGTTGAAAAATTAGGATGAAAAACAAGCGACACACAGTGTCGCTTGTTTTGTTTAATACATTGTTTTTTTGTTTTATAAATATTTTTGATATTCCGAAACTGCAATTTTATCGCAGCGCTCATTTTCGGGGTGGTCATTGTGTCCTTTTACCCAACAAAAGGTGACAGAGTGTTTTTCTAAAAGCTCAAGAAGCAGCTGCCATAAATCCGGATTTAAAGCAGGCTTTTTATCTTTCTTTCGCCAATTGTTATCTCGCCAAGAGTAAACCCATCTTTGGTTAACTGCATCACAAACATATTTTGAATCTGTTGTAACTGTAACAATACAGCTGAATTTAAGAGCATCTAATGCTTTTATAACCGCAGTTAATTCCATTCTGTTATTTGTTGTTTCTTTTTCTGAACCACTTAAAATCTTTTCAACGCCATCGCATTTTAGTATTGCGCACCATCCACCCGGACCGGGGTTGCTGCTGCAAGCGCCGTCTGTAAATATATCTACTTTTTTCATTTGTTTTTCCTCGACTGAAAGTATTTTACCATTTTTATACATATTAGCACATATTTTGTGTATTTTAAAGACATATAAAATTTTATTTTTTAAAAATTAAAAATTTGTTTACATCATTTTCAAGCGAAGTACGGTTATATGTATTGACATAAAATTTAATTAATTGTATTATATATGAATAAAATAGAGTAATATCGATTATTATGCCGTTGAGAACATCATCGGTGTTACATATATGTGTTAAATATACACTTTAGGAGTTTATTATGCAAAACGAAAATAAAAAGAAAAGGTCCTCAAGGACAAAAATTGACCCCACTAAGGGAAACGATGCGTTAAAGAGAGAAAAACCAACAAAAACAACCAAATCAAAAAATAAAAAGGTGAGCAATAAAAAAACTACCGATAAAAAGAAAACTAAATCAAGCTCAAATACAAAGTATGGTAAGTATTCTAAAATTACACCACCTGTAAATGCTGAGCCTATAAAGATTTCTTTTTTGGGTGGTATTAATGAAGTAGGAAAAAATATGACCTGCTACCAGTACAATAAATCTATGTTTATTGTTGACTGTGGTCTTTCTTTCCCTGAAACCGATCAGCTTGGTGTTGATTTTGTTATTCCCGATTTCACTTATGTTGAAAAAAATGCCGATTTAATTAAGGGCGTTGTTATCACTCACGGTCACGAGGACCATATCGGAGCACTTTGTTATTTATTAAAGAAAATCAATGTGCCTGTATATGCAACGTTGCTTACAGCAGGTCTTATAAAAGGTAAGCTTGCAGAGCATTCTATTGAGCACGAGGTAACAATAAACGTAATAAAAGCTGGGGATGAAATTACTCTTGGTGATTTCAGAGTTGAGTTTATTAAGGTCAACCACTCTATTCCCGATGCTGTAGCCCTTGCAATTAAATGTGATTCAGGCGTTATAGTTCAAACAGGCGACTTTAAGATAGATACAAGCCCAATTGATGGTGGTATTATTGATTTATCAAGATTTGCCAAGTTAGGAACAGAGGGTGTTCTATGTATGCTTTCTGATTCCACAAATGCAGAGCAGCCGGGTTATTCGCAAAGCGAAAGCACTGTTGGCGCTACGTTTAAAAATTTGTTTAATGATGCAGGCGATAAGCGTATTATTATAGCAACCTTTGCATCAAATATTCATAGAGTACAGCAGATTATAGATATTGCAGCTCAAAAGGGCAGAAAGGTAGCTTTATCGGGCAGAAGCCTTGAAAATGTTGTTTCTGTTGCTGCTGAGCTGGGTTATATGAGAATACCCGAAGGTACGCTTATCAGTATTGATGAAATTAAAAATTACTCTGATGACAGACTTGTAATTGTAACAACAGGCAGCCAAGGCGAAACAATGTCTGCACTTTCACGAATGGCATCAGGAACTCACAGAAAGGTTAGTGTAGGCTATAACGATTGTGTTATTATTTCTGCAAAGCCGATTCCCGGTAACGAAAAAACAGTTACACGTGTTGTAAATGATTTGCTTAAGCTTGGCGCCAGAGTTATTTATGAAAAGATGTACGATGTTCACGTATCGGGCCACGCTTGTCAAGAGGAGCTTAAGCTTATGCTTTCCCTTGTAAAGCCCAAGTATTTTATTCCTGTTCACGGCGAGCAAAAGCATTTAAGATATCACGGCCTTCTTGCAGAAAGTATTGGTATTGACCACAATAATATAATTATTGCCGATAACGGCTACGAAATTTCTGTTTCAGAAAAAAATATTGCTGTTTCAGGTACCGTTGCAAGTGGCAAGGTATATGTTGACGGATACGGTGTTGGTGATGTAGGCGCACGCGTTATGAAGGAGCGTATGCATCTCGGTCAGGATGGTATAATTATAATCACGGCTACTATTGATGGTGCATCGGGTGAGCTTCTTTCAGGGCCCGAGGTTGTTTCAAAGGGTTTTGTTTATGTTAAGGAAGCAGAGCTGCTTATGAACGAGGCCGTTACGGTTTCTATGAGCGTAATTGATAGCTTCCCACCATATAATTTCGATGTTAATCAGATGTGTAATAAGCTCAGAGATGCAATTTCAAAGCTTATGTATGAGCGCACAAAACGTAGTCCTATGATTTTGCCAATTTTAATGGAGGTTTAAAATGAAGTTTAAAGCTTTGTTTTATCAGAATCCTGCAGGGTTTTCGGCAGCTATTTTGCTTCTTGTAGCTACATTTTTTTCTCATTTTATCAACAAGCAGGCTTTTTTAATTCTGCTTATAGCTTTTTTTGTTGTTTTGTTTATCGATATAATGTATTCGTTTTTATCCTTAAAGGCAACAAAAAAGTATGTAACAGCACTTAACAAGTCCTTGCTTTCGGGTAAAACGGGAACAATATCTCAGTTTCCTCTTCCTGCAGTTATGTGCGATAAATACGGAAATATTGTTTGGTATAATGACAGCTTTTTGAACGATATAATCGAAACAGCAGAAGAAGAAAAAATCACAATGTATGATTTTTTTGATGATTTTACTTTTTCTGATTATGCTTCAAAAGGGATTGTGAATGCATCCTATGGAGATAATCAGTACACAGCTTTTGTTGTTGAGGTAAAAAGCGAAACAAATCCTATGCTTTGTATTTATTTGTTTGACGACACTGCTTTAAAAGAGGTTGCTCTTGAGTACACCTATTCAAGACCATTTGTTATGCTTCTTTCAATCGATAATATTGAACAGCTTTCCCGTCAGCTTACCGACAGTAAGTTTGCTCAGGTTATCAGTGGCATAGAAGGTCTTATTGAGGATTGGCTCAAAGAGTTTAATGTGATTTTAAAGAAAATCGGTAACGGAAACTTTTTAGTTATAGGTGAAAAAAGACACTTAGATAAATTAATGGATGAAAAGTTTTCCATACTTAATGCAATAAGAGGGTACACTTATAAGGATGTTACCGTTGATGCAACAGTCTCTGTTGGTGTAGGCACAGGTGAAGACTTTTTCAAGTGCGAATCCCGAGCAAAAAAATCTCTCGATATGGCATTAAGCCGAGGGGGAGATCAAGCTGCCATATACGATGGTGAAGGGTACGTTTATTTTGGTGGATTATCCAACAGAGCTAACGATAACAGCCGTGTTTCACCAAGACAAACTGCAGCTACACTTTCAAACCTTTTTAAAAAATTTGATAAAGTTATAATATGTGGACATAAATATTCAGATTATGATTCATTGGGTGGTTCTTTAGGTGTTTGGTTTTTTGCAAATGCCTGTGGACTTGATGCCTATGTTGTTGTAGACGAAAAAACAACACTTGCAGAGCCTCTTGTAAACAAGCTGAAGGAAAAGGAGTTTAAAAAATTTGTTTCTCCTTCACAGGCTATTGATTTATGCAATAGAAATACTGCAGTTGTTATTGTTGATACGCAAAGAAAAATGCTTCTTGATGCTCCTGAGCTTTGTGAAAAAGCAGGTACAAAAATTATAATTGACCATCACAGAAGAACGGATGATTACATATCTGATGCAGAAAGCTACTACTGTGTACCGTCTGCCTCATCAGCGTGTGAAATGGTTGCAGAGCTTATTCAGTATTCCACTATACAGGATAAGCTTACTGCAGAGATTTCAACAGCGCTTTTATCCGGTATTGTTCTTGATACAAAGGATTTTGTTTTAAGAACCTCACAGCGTACATTTGAAGCAGCAGGCTTTTTAAGAGATAACGGTGCTAATACTGTTAGTGTAAGAAAGTTCTTTGCTATTGATTCGCAAATGGCTGTATGTATACATCAGATTGTTTCAGAAGCAAAAATTTTTAACGGCTTTATTATTAGCTCCTGTTTAGATGGAATAAAGAATATAAGAATTGTTTCTTCTGTTGCTGCTGATGAAATGCTTAATATTGACGGTGTAAAAGCATCTTTTGTTATTTATGAATTAGGAAATAATAAATATCAAATTTCAGCTCGTTCTTTAGGAGAAGAAAATGTTCAGCTTATTATGGAAGGGCTTGGTGGCGGAGGCCACAGCACAATGGCAGCTGCACAGATTGATGCGCAAGAGATTGCACAGGTTGAGAGTATGTTGTTAGAACAAATTAATGAATATTTAAACAATAAATAACTATCTTTGGAGGTATAAATAAATGGAAGTTTTATTAAAAAGTGATGTTAAAGGCCTTGGTAAAAAAGGTGAAAAGGTTTCTGTTTCAGAGGGTTATGCACGTAATTTTCTTTTCCCAAAGGGACTTGCTGCAGAAATGAATGCACAGCTTATGTCTGAATTAAAAAACAAAGAATCTTCAGAACAATTCAGAGCAGATGAGGATTTAAAGGCTGCAAAAGCATTTGCTGCAAAAATTAATGGACAAACTGTTGCTATAAAAGCAAAGGGTGGCGCAAACGGCAAGCTTTTTGGTAGCGTTACAGCAAAAGAGATTTCTCAGCTTATTTCAACCAAATTCGGTATCAAGGTAGATAAGCGTAAAATTACTGTTGAAGATATTAAGGCTTTCGGAACATATAACGCACAGGTTCGTCTTCATCCTCAGGTAACTGCTGATTTTAAGGTGCAGGTTGTTGAGGGATAATTCTTTCAGAAGGGTTTAAATTATGGCTGATACAACTATTCAACAATATGATTTAACAGATTTACCATATAGCCTTGAAACAGAACAAGCTATTATCGGTTCAATATTAATTAATCCTGAGTGCGTTAGCTTGGTTCTTTCGCATATAAGACCTGATTATTTTTACATACCTCAGCACAAAGCGATAATGGATGCTATTGTGCTGCTTGATTCTATAGGCTCTCGTATAGATGCTTTAACTGTTCTTGATAAGTTAAGTACTGATAATAACTTTGATAAAGAGACCGGTAAAGCATTGCTTTTCCAAATAGCACAAAGCGTACCTTCAGCAGCTAATGTTGAAAACTATTGTAAGATTGTACGTGAAAAGTATTTCCTTCGTTTGCTGATTACTATTTCGAGAGAAACTATTGATTCTGCTCTTGGTGGTAATGCTGAGGCTGATAGAATTCTCGATTCAACTGAGCAGAAGATATATGATATCCGTAAAGGTAAAGCAACAGGTTCAATTCAGCGCTTAAGCGATGTAATTTCAGCTGAGGTTTATCCGAATCTTGTAAAGCTTACATCCGAAAACGCCGAGGAGTTCAAGGGTATTCCTTTAGGCTTTTCAAAGCTTGATGAAATTACATCAGGTCTTAATAAGTCTGACTTAATTATTATAGGCGCTCGTCCTGCTATGGGTAAAACAAGCTTTGCGCTTAATATTGCTCGAAATGTTGCTATGACGGGTAAAAAGGTTGTATTTTTCTCTTTGGAAATGTCAAACGAGCAGCTTGCCTCACGTGTTCTTTCTACAGAAGCGCGTGTTGATTCAAACAAATTCCGTTCAGGCGAAATTTCATCAGAGGAATGGGTCAGACTTGCTGAGGCAACAGATAGATTAAGTAAATGCAATTTGTATTTTGATGATACTGCATCTATTACAGTGCCTGAAATTAAATCAAAAATCAGGCGAGCTCGTGATGTTGATTGCATTATCATCGACTACCTTGGACTTATGGAATCAGCAAAGAAAAAAGAAAACAGAGTTCAAGAAATTACCGATATAACAAGAGGTCTTAAAATGTTAGCAAAAGACCTTCGAATTCCTGTTGTTTGCTGTTGTCAGCTTTCTCGTGGTCCGGAGAAAAACACAGGTAAATCAAACAGACCTGCTCTTTCTGACCTTCGTGATTCGGGTTCTATTGAGCAGGATGCTGATATTGTTATGATGCTTTACCGTGAAGGCTACTACAGTAAGGATAAGGATGCAGACCAAATTGATATGACGAAGGCTGATGTTGACGTTGTTAAAAACCGCCACGGTCCTGTAGACAGGGTAAAGCTTCATTGGGATGCTCAGTATACCTTGTTCTCTACTTTGGAGTATAGAGATGAGTAATTATTCAACAATTATTGTATCAAAGGTCTTAAGAGCTATTAACGAAAATAAGATGCTTTCTTCAACCAAAGATGTTATCGTTGGTTTTTCCGGTGGAGCTGATTCTGTTTGTCTGTTACACGTCTTATTTAATTTAAGAAAAGAATTAAATATTACTGTTAAGGCGGCTCACGTTAACCATGGTATACGTGGTGATGAAGCTGAAAGAGACGAGCTTTTTTCTAAAGAGTTTTGTTCTCGGTTAGGAATTGATTTTTACTCACAGTCGTTTAATTGCGTTGATGAAGCAAATAAAACAGGCGAGTCTCTTGAAGAATGCGGCAGACGAATCAGATATGCCTATTTTAACAGCTTAATAAACGAAAATGGTAAAATAGCAACAGCTCATAATGCAAACGACAATGCAGAAACGGTTATATTTAACCTTGCAAGAGGTACTGCTTTAAAGGGTGTTTGTGGTATTCCTTGTGTTAGAGAAAATATTATAAGACCTTTAATTTACTGTACCCGAGAAGAAATAGAGCTCTATTGTAAAGAAAATAATCTTGATTATGTTACCGACAGTACAAATTTATGCGATGATTATTCAAGGAATAAAATAAGGCATAAGATTTTACCGGTGCTTACTGAGCTTAATTCAAACGCTGTTGAAAATATATCTTCTTTTTGTTCAGGCGCAAAGCAAACAGATGAATATGTCTGTATTCAAGCTCAAAATGCTCTTTCGGAGGCTTTTGTTGAACAAGATACTTACGATACTACTTTTTTAATAAAGCTTCATCCCGCCGTTATTAAAGAGGTTATTTGTAAGGCTTACAAAAGATTTTCGGGAAGCTCGCTTGACAGAAGAAAGGTAGATTCAGTTTTTGCTCTGATTTTTAATACAGGAAGACTTCAGCTATACGGCGAAAACTATGTTGAGGTTATAAAAAATCGGTTAAGATTTTTCCAAAGAACAAAGGTTGAAAACGCAGAAACAGTATATGTTAACGGTGTTGGTGAATATGTTTTTGGTGATTATACTGTTTTGTTAACAAAAATCACAGATTATTCATTAATTGTTAATGATACGTTCTTGTACAATTCTATTGATTGTGATAAAATAAATGGCAAATTATTCCTTCGTACACGTTGCGAGGGTGATAAAATTACTTTATTTAAAAGGAATGTGAGCAAAACACTAAAAAAGTTGTTTTGTGAATACAATATTCCGATTGAAAAAAGGAGCACTTTACCAATTCTTTGTGATGACGACGGTATTGTGTGGGTGCACGGTATTGGAACAGTGGCTCGTTGTTGTGTGAGCAATAATTCGTGTAATATTATTTATGTTGAGGGAGAAAATAATGGACAATAATATTATTAAAGATATTGAAAAGGATTTAGTTTCTGAAAAAGAACTGGCTGAAATTGTTAAAAGACTTGGTTCACAGATTTCTGAGGATTATAAAAACGAGGATTTGGTCCTTGTAAGTGTTCTTAAGGGCTCCGTAATTTTTATGGCTGATATTATGCGAGCAATAACAATTCCTTGCACAATCGACTTTATGGCTGTTTCAAGCTACGCTGATAGTACAGAGAGCTCAGGTGTGGTTAAAATTCTTAAAGATCTTGATGTTTCGATTGAGGGTAAGAATTTATTAATTATTGAAGATATTCTTGATAGTGGCAGAACCTTAAGTTATATTAAAGAAATGCTTTTAACAAGAAAACCCAAAAGTATAAAAATATGCACACTTTTTGATAAGCCCGAGAGAAGACAGGTTGACCTTTTTGCTGACTATGTAGGATGTAAGGTTCCCAACGAGTTTATTGTTGGCTATGGTCTTGACTATAATGAATATTACAGAAATCTTCCTTATATTGGTGTATTAAAACGTTCTGTATATGAAAATAAATAATTTTAATTTCTAAAGAGAGGTGAGCTGTTATAAAACACAGCGAAAAATTCAAGGCGTTGTTGCCGTATATAGTAATTCCGCTTGCAATGATTATTTTTATTTCGGTGTACTCAAACGGTGCAACTAACAACAAAAAGCTTAAATACTATCAGGTGATTGAGTATTTTGAGCAAGGTCAAGTAACAGAATATGAGCTTAACATTGGTACCGGTAACCTTAATATGAAATTTAAAGACGGTACTGCAGTTAAGTACACAGTCCCCAACGTAAATATGTTTGTTGATGATGTTCACAGTAATGTCATTGATTATAATAATCAAAACCCGGAAGCACCAATTAAATATAACTATGTATCCGGTGCTTCTAAAAGCTATTTAGTTCAGCTTATTCCTACTATCGTTATGATGGTGGTGCTTATTGTAGTAGGGTTTATTTTCTTAAAGAGGATGAATAATTCAATCTCGGGAGAAAATAACCGTGCAATGAACTTTGGTAAGGCTCGTGTTAAATTCGGTAAAGATGAAAAAAGAAAAACAACCTTCAAGGAGGTTGCAGGTGCCGACGAGGAAAAGGAAGAACTTCAAGAAATTGTTGAGTTTTTGAAAGACCCCAAAAAGTTTACTGAGCTTGGAGCAAGAATTCCTAAGGGTGTTCTTTTAGTTGGCCCTCCGGGTACAGGTAAAACATTACTTGCAAGAGCAGTTGCAGGTGAAGCAGATGTACCGTTCTTCTCTATTTCTGGTTCTGATTTCGTTGAAATGTATGTTGGTGTTGGTGCTTCTCGTGTAAGAGACCTTTTTGACCAGGCAAAGAAGAGTGCACCTGCTATTATATTCATTGATGAAATTGATGCTGTTGGTCGCCATAGAGGTGCCGGTATGGGTGGCGGACACGACGAAAGAGAGCAAACCCTTAACCAGTTGCTTGTTGAAATGGATGGCTTTGGCAACAATGAAGGCATAATTATTCTTGCTGCAACAAACCGTCCCGATATTCTTGATCCTGCTCTTCTTCGTCCGGGCCGTTTTGACAGACAGGTTACTGTTGGCAGACCTGACCTTAAGGGTAGAGAAGAAATTTTGCATGTTCACGCAAAAAATAAACCACTTGCTCCCGATGTTGACTTAAAGGTTATTGCTCACGGTACAGTTGGTTTTACAGGTGCAGATTTGGAAAATCTTCTTAACGAAGCAGCCCTTCTTGCCGCTAAGAGAAACAAGAAGGCTATAACGATGGTTGAGGTTGATGAGGCTATTGTTAAGGTTGAGGTTGGTACAGAAAAGAAATCTCACAAATATACAGAGAAAGAAAAGAAAATGACTGCTTACCACGAAGCAGGTCATGCAGTTGTTACCTATTACCTTGAAAATAGCGACCCTGTTTATGAAATTTCTATTATTCCTCGTGGTATGGCAGGGGGTTACACTCTTTACAGACCTGATGAAGATTCATCATATATGAGTAAAAAAGAAATGCTTGACCGTATTATATCCTTAATGGGTGGCCGTGTTGCCGAGCAGATTATCGGTAATGATGTTTCTACAGGTCCTTCTTCTGATATTTCTCACGCATCAAAGCTTGCCCGTTCAATGGTTACACGCTACGGTATGAGTGAAAAGCTTGGTCCTATTGTATACGGTAAGGATAACGACCAGGTATTCCTTGGTATGGACCATAATCAAATAAGAAATTATTCAGATGCATACGCTACGGCTATTGATGACGAGGTTAAACGCATTGTTGTTGATTGTGAAACACGTTGTCGTGAAATTCTTGATGAGCATATGGATAAGCTTGTTCTTATTGGTGAAACACTTATCAAGGATGAAAAAATCAATAAAGATACATTCATTATGCTTATGGATGAAAATTATGACCCATCAGCTCAAGTTGAAGAGCCTGCAGAAGAGGCTGCAGAGGCTACTGCTGTTGAGGAAGTAACTGATACTCCTAACGAATCAATTGATACTCCTGATGAGGGTAATGTTACTAACGATGAATCGCAAGAGTAATCTGAAAAATGAATAATACTATGATAAAACAGCTATTTTCTAAATAGCTGTTTTATTAAAAGGGTGGTAATTGTGGATTATAAAGATCCTGCTCTTTCGGCAGAACAAAGAGCTTTGGCACTTCTTTCGATTATGACGTTGGAAGAAAAGGTTGCTCAAATTGACATAATAAGAGGTGTTGAGTTTTCAACAAAACCTCATAAGCTTTATCATTGTGCTATTGAGCCTGATTCAGATGTAAATTATGAAAAGCTTGAAGCAACTGTCGGTAAAAAAGGTATAGGCTTTATTCATGATGCTTATACAGAGCCTAAGGTGTTTAATAAATTTCAAAAATATTTAGTTGAAAACACAAGGCTTGGTATACCTTGCATTTTTACAGGTGAGGCTTTACACGGTATACTTTGGCCGGGTGCAACTGTTTTCCCTGTTCCTCTTGCGCTTGCAGCAAGCTTTAACAGAGCTAATGTTAATAAAATCGGTAGCTGTATTGCATCTGAAACAAGGGCTTTAGGTATGCAAGAGATTCTTGCACCAAATCTTGATGTAGCAAGAGAGCCAAGGTGGGGCAGAGTAGAGGAAACCTTTGGTGAGGATACATATTTATGCTCGGAGATGGCTTATGCAGTTGTTACAGGTGAGCAACAAAACAGCAATATCAGCAGAAACGATGCTGTAATTACAGAGCCTAAGCATTATTGTGTTCACGGTATACCCGAAAATGGAATTAACTGTGCTCAGGCTCGTGTAGGCAGAAGAGAAATTGAGCAGTGCTACTTGCCTGTATTTGAAACAGCCATTAAAAAAGCAGGGGCATATAATGTTATGGCTTGTTATAATGCTATAGACTCCGAGGTTGTGCTAAGCTCCGAATATTACCTTACAGATATTCTTCGTAAGCGATGGGGGATGAAGGGTTATGTTCGCGCTGACTGGGGTGCAATTGTAAGACTCGTTAACCGTCATTTTACAGCAGAAACAGATAAGGATGCCATTTGTGATGTAATTAATGCAGGCCTTGATATGCAGGGCTGCTGTGATTACGAATCTACATATTACGAAAAAACAATTATTGAGCTTGTAAACGAGGGTAGAATATCTGTTGAACGTATTGATGCAGCTGTTCTTAGTGTTCTTACACTTAAATTTAAGCTTGGTTTATTTGAAAATCCCTACACAGACGAGAGCAGGTTTGCACAGGTAATTAGATGTAAAGAGCATTTAGAGGCTTCTCATAATGCTGCAAGGCAATCAATTACGCTTATTAAAAATAACGGTATACTACCTCTTAAGGCTGATTATAAAAAAATTGCCGTGCTTGGTCCTTCGTCTAACCGACAAAGGCTTGGTGGGTATTCCTCAGTGCCTGATGGTTACAAATTGAACTCTGTTTATGATGAATTGAAAGAGTATTTCGGCAATTCGGTTAAGCTTTATCAGTGCACAGGCTGTGGTATACCCAAAGACCTTCAGGTTGAAACACAGGAGGGGCAGCCACACCTTGTTGAGGTTTATGACGAGGATGAAAAAGAATGCATCGAGGATGCTGTTGAGCTTGCTTCAAAATGTGATGTTGCAATTATAGTTGGTGGCGATAATACCTTTACAAGCAGCGAAGGGCACGATAGAGCTGATTTAAAGCTTCCCGGCAAGCAGAGGGAGCTTATTGAACGGGTTGCTGCAACAGGTACACCTGTTGTGCTTGTGCTCGAAAACGGCAGGGCAGTTGATTTATCTGTTGAAAGCAACATTTCCTCAGCTATTATGCTTGCTTGGTTTGGTGGCGAAACAGGCGCAAAGGCTATTGTAGAAACGCTTGTTGGTGAGAATAATCCTGCCGGCAGACTTCCTGTTTCTTTCCCACAGGATTCAAACAGGATTCCTTGTTACTATACTGTTTTACCAAATAATACAGAGGTGATGTTTGAGGGTAACAGAAGGGCGAAATATCCATTTGGTTTTGGACTTTCATACACAAGCTTTAAGTATTCTGATATGATTATTAATAAAACAGGAGACATTGAATATACTGTTTCTGTTAATATTAAAAATATCGGTGATGTTAAAGGTGATGAGGTTGTTCAGCTCTATGTAAACGATAAGGTTTCATCTGTTATTACACCACTTAAAGAGCTTAAGGGCTTTGAAAGAATTTCTCTTGATGTTGGAGAAGAAAAGATAGTATCATTTAACCTTGATTTTGATTCATTTAAGCTTTTAAATAAAAAGCTTGAATGGGTTGTTGAAAATGGCGAGTTCGAAATATTAATCGGCGCTTCGTCAGAGGATATCAGGCTTTCTCAAACGATAAGAATAGAAAGATAAAACCAAAGGAACCACTCGATTGAGTGGTTCCTTTGAATTTTTAAATTAACGGTATATTATATTATTGTTATTTGTTATTTCACCACAAACATTTGTGATGATTTTAAAATCTGCATCGAAGGTGTTATTTCTTACAACTGCTTCCTTTAAATATTCAAGGTGAAAAAGGTGAATACCCTCAACAGAGTTTTTTACAGTATTACCTTCGAATACCAAACAACCGTGCACAAATTCTGTTGAGCTTTCATTCATAACCTTTGGAGAATATCTCACAACAGGTGAGCCGGGGTACATTTTTCTGTAGCAACAGCAATCTATAGTATTATTTCTGAATATAATTTTATTTGTGTAGCCCGATTCAAACCAAAAGTTACAATCATCCTCAATAAGAAGGGCAGGGCCCCAAACATTTTTAAACGTGTTATTTTCAATTATAACCTCTCCACGTGTTGTGCAAAGAATACCTCTGCCACAGGTTAAGCCAAATTTACAGTTTTTAATGTGTACATCAGGTGTCCAGGTAGCGTTTTCAACTACATCTTTACCTAAGATAATTGTTTCCGGTAAAGCTCTGTCAAGATGCAAGCGTATATCTGTATCATTAAGTCTTTCATAACATTTAACAACTGCTTTATCGTAGGGTATAAGCGTATCCCATTTAATAAATTCAAGCTCATCGCCAACATCAAAGGCTTGAAAGCCCCAGCTTTCGTGATGCATAAACCTAACGGTAATGGTTTTGTTTCTACTATTCTTTCTAACTATCCTCAAATGTGTGCCGTGCACGTTTACATAATCATCGTGCGCGCCGTTAGCTTTTACGTTGTCAATTAATATTTGACCCTTACAGCCTGAAAATTGAAAGAAATCTGCCGTAGATGCAGCAGTTCTGCCTGTTGCGGGTGTAAAATCACAATTTGTAAATGCTACATTTTCGCAAAATTGCGAAACCATACCTAAGCCGTGCATAAATTTAACTCGCAAATTATCGAAGCTGAGATTTTTACATCGGTTAAATAAACTGCCGGTATGGTCGCGAATAATGTTACGTGTTTGTATAACGGCACCTACAGGGAAATAAACCTCTTTATTTTTTAAAGTAACCGATAATATGTTGTTGCCTAAATCCTCAATGTTACTAAACTTAATATCTTTTCTGCTAAAATCAATAAAAAGACCTGTTTGAGGGTCAAGCAGCTTGTAATGACGCTTGTTATCTATATAGCTATCCTTCCAGTAATATTTGCCCTTACTGTTTATCTCGCCGTGCCATATTAAATCGTTTTTCTTAATATCAAATAAGCACTCATCGTTTATTTTTATTGTGCATTTACCATTTTGGTTGCTTAAAACAGTAAACTCACTCATTGTAGGGCAAAAATAATCAATTGAAAGGTTGTTTACAGATATATTTTCACATTCATTAAACAAAAGTGGTGTCATTTTGCCGTGTACAAGGATTGTAGCGCCGTTTCCGTTTATAGTGATATCTTTCTTACCATTTAAATAAATAGCTGCAAATCGGCTTCCGTGTGGATTTTCGCACTTGCGAGCAGTATTTGTACAATATATAGCTGTAAGTGCAAAGCAATCATCCTGAAAAACGTTGTACACTTTATCGTTTTCGAGGGAAATCACATCACCATTGTTGATATTATTAAATAGTTGACTTAATTCATTCATACAAACAGACCTCTTAAAATTCATAATGCTATTATACTTAATATACGTTTGAAAAGCAATCTAATAAATTATGCTATTGCAAAATAATGTAGATTTACTATAATTAACTTATAAAATCTCAAGGAATGATGTAAATGAAAATTATTTGCACTGATTACGACGGCACATTAAACCATAACGGAATAGACGATGTAAAAATAGCTGCAATAGCTAAATGGCGCAACGCAGGCAACCTTTTTGGTGTTGTAAGTGGCAGAGGAATAAAATCTCTGCTTTCCATAATTGAAGATAAAAACTTCGAATACGATTTTTTAATTGCAAACAACGGTGCAATTATATGTGATAAACAGCAGAATATTATAAAAGAATTTCGTTGTAAGGGTAGCTTAGCAAAGCCCTTTATTGAAGATTTATTCAAATGGGGCTGTCCTTTTGCTAATATTGATACATACCAATCATTTATGGTTATAGAGGACTCCTCTGATTTAGATGAGGGAGAAATAAGACTTGAAGACGTGCCTGATATTGAGTACTTTAATCAAATAAATACCGAGCTTGATACCAAGGAAGATGCAGCAGAGGTGGTTCTTAAAATAAAAGAAAAGTATTATGGTGTGCTTGTTCCTTTACAAAACGGAGAATGCATTGATATAACTGATTTTAACGTTAATAAAGCAAATGGTATATATGCTCTTTTAGAGGCCTTAGGCGCCTCGTATGACGATGTTATAGCAGTAGGTGATAACATTAACGATGAAGCAATGATTGCTGAATTCAGGTCATATGCAATGGCAAACGGTGTGCAAATGATAAAAGACCTTGCAGATGAAATAACAGAAGGTATAACAGAGCTTATAGAAAAGGAAATGACATCCATCAGCTGTTGATGGATGTCATATTTTATGTCTGGTTATTTAAACAGATAAAGTGCAGTTGTAATAAACACTGCAACCTCTGCAAGGGAAAGAATACAGCCTGTTAAATAAATCTTTTTATAGGTTTTCTTTTTTGCTTTTATTAAAAATACAAGGAATGCTACAAACGCAACAAAGGGGATAACAGCAAATAGAATTGTAAGGAATACCTTTGATACACCCTCAAGAAGCTCGTCGTTATACATATAGCCCATATCATCGTCGTAGTATTTTTGCAGGGCTTCATCTAATGCTTCTTTTGTTGCAGTGTCAGTTATAATGCCCAACTTTACTTTAGGTACATCACTTTCAAAATCGTGCGTATATTTTGTTTTAGCCTTATACTCTTCTGCTTCCGGGTTTAATTCTGGGTCATAAAAATAAAATTCATTATCTATATAAATTATTTGACCATAGGAATAACGAAGCGAGCCACCCTTAACAGCGCATTTAACGTTGAAGGTATCGTCGGATTCATATAAATCAAAAACCCTTGTTTGTTGGTTAAAAATTGCCTTCTCGTTCAACGCAACAACATTACCTACAGGCCAATTAAAATCAACATAGTATTCTTCAAATTCGTGATTAATGAGTTTGTTGTATTCGTTCATTAAATCAACCAAAAGATATTTTGCAAAAAGCCTTGAGCCATCCTTGTAGTAGATTTGCACTTCATAAATTGTCTCAGTCGAACTATTATAAATAACCTCAACCCCGTCAACGGTTTTCTTTTGTTCGTCACTAAGCTTGCAATCTATTATCACAGCTTCGTCAATAACATCGGTTATTTCCTCATTGTACTCATTAAACACAGGTGTTTCATAATACTGTATATTTGTAGTATTTGCTCTTGAATACATTGTTCCGTCAACGAACATATTTTGAAAATCTTCGGAAAACGTTGCAATTTTTACTTGTGTATCAGTATTTATAGGTGTTGCATCGGCTGAAACCGTAACAACAAAGCACAAGGAAAGCATTAAAACAGCAAGTGTTATTGATAAAATCTTTTTCATAATACCTTCCTCCTTAGCTTAAGTTTAATTTATTATCAAGTAATCTGTACTGAATTGCATAAAGTGCAACATTGATTATTGATATAAAAAACATGATTATAACAGGAATAAGCGTAAAAATTATATCAAATAAATTATCAGGTAAATCTAATATCCAGTTTGTCATGGCAGCAGATACGAAAATACTGAACATGGATAACAAGAATGATGCCCAGGAGCCGGCAAAAAAGTATATTCCTATTGCGCTTACAATTTTTGCCTTTTTTGAAATAGTAGCACCAACGCTTATGCATAAAAACATAAACTGATTAGATAACATCACTGCAAGAATCGCTATTATGATAAAACTTAAAAGAATAATTATTAAAAGCACAATGTCTAAAGCAGTTGCATTTAACAGTACTAATTCTTTAAACTCATTCCATCCATCAATAATTGCTTCGTAGGTTTCTTTTGTGAATATTTCGTTTCTAAAGCCGATGAGAAGCATCATTCCTCCACACAGAAGGCAGGTTAAAAAGGTAGATATGTATGTGGTCGTACCCATAATCAGCTTTGAATTTAATTGAGTTATTCTTTTTACAGGCAGAGTAAAGGTAAGGTAGCCCTCGTCTGAGAAGAAATTTTTATAGTACCTTACAAATACAAGTACCTGTGCAAGGAATATAAAAGCCACATAACCAACTATTGTTAAAAAAACCGAAATATATGAAAATATTTCTATTGGAACCGGTATTTCTTTACCACTGTTTAAAAAGCTTATACCAAAGCTGCCAAGCAAAGAAAGTGCAAAGCAGGCGATAGCACCAATCCACCAATATTTGTATATTGATTTTAAATCATACTTTAAAACCTTTTTTAGCATCTGAATACCTCCTTAAAAAGCTCATCAAGAGATTTGCCGGTTTGGTTTCGTGCATCTTCAGCATTGCCACTCATTAATATTTGACCTCCAAAGGTGATAAAGAAGAATTCATCAAGTACCTGCTCAACGTCAGTAATAAGGTGAGTTGTTATTATGATTGAGGCGTCCGGGTTGTAGTTGCTTACAATTGTACTTAATATGTATTCTCTTGCAGCAGGGTCAACACCTGCAATAGGCTCATCAAGAAGGTAAAGCTTTGCTTTTCTTGACATAACAAGAATAAGCTGAACCTTTTCCTTTGTACCCTTTGACAGCGTTTTGAGCTTTGCTGTGGTTTCAATGTTAAGGTCTTTTAAAAGGGCGTATGCACGCTCCTTATCAAAATCCTTATAGAAATCCTCAAAGAAATCTATAAGCTCGTTAACCTTCATTGATGAATCAAAATAAGTACGCTCAGGTAAATATGATATGAGGGCACAGGTTTCCTCGCTGACCAGCTTACCGTCAATAAAGATTTCACCTTCATTAGGCTGTAAAAGACCTGCTATAAGCTTAATTAGTGTAGATTTACCGCAGCCATTCGGCCCTAAAAGACCAACAATTCTACCTGCAGGTACACTTAAATTTGTATTAATGAGTACAGGAAAATTCTTTTTGTATGCTTTTGTAATATTCCTACATTCAAGTACGTTCATCACTCTACCTCCTTAAGTAAATTGATAATTTCTTGATTTGAATAGGAGAGCTGGTTCATATCTGTAATAAATTTGTTAATTGTTTGAAGCGCAAGCTCTTTTCTGCTTTTTTCAATTATTTCAGAATCCTCTGTAACAAATCTACCTGCAGTACCTTTTGAAATAAGTATACCTTTACTTTCAAGGTGAATAAAGGCTTTTTGAACGGTGTTTGGATTAACAGCCGATTCAAGTGCAAGCTGCCTTACAGTTGGCACCTGCTCACCGGGTTTAAATTCACCCGATAAAACTGCTTTTGTTAACCTTTCGGATATCTGAAGGTAAACCGGTCTGTCTGAAGTAAAATGCCAGGCCATAAAATCCCTCCTTGTACTATTGTACTAATACAATAATACAACATCATGTTTTGCTTGTCAATAATTTCTTAAAATTTGTAATATTATTAACAAATTTTTACAGATTGATTGGAAATATTGACTAAAAACAAGAAATCGGGTATAATTCTATTATGAGAATTTAAGTTGTTTTAAAAGAAATTTATTTCAAAAAGAGGTGGAATAATGAGTTTTATAAAATTCAAGGAATACATAGAGGGGAAGGAAGAGCTTTGCAGAAGCAACGATAGAATTAACCCCGAATTATTCACCCGATATTCAGTTAATAAAGGCTTAAGAGATATAAACGGTAACGGTGTTGTAACAGGCTTAACCAATATTTCAAAAATAGTTTCAAGCAGAGTTGTTAACGGTGTTAAAGAGCCTTGCGACGGTCAGCTTTGGTACAGAGGCTATAAGGTTGAGGATTTAATTAATTCACTGGGTGAAGATGAGTTCGGGTTTGAAAAGATTGCATATTTGCTCCTTCTCGGTGAATTACCTGATAGTGATGAATTAAAAGCCTTTTCAAAATATGTTGGCGAGTGCAGACAGCTTCCGCCAAACTTTACAAGAGATGTAATAATGAAGGCGCCTACACAGGATATTATGAATCGTATGACTCGTAGTATTCTTACACTTTCTTCATACGATAAAAAGGCGTTAGATACCACAATACCTAATGTATTAAGGCAGTCGGTTCAGCTTATAGGTGAATTTCCGTTATTAGCAATATACGGCTACCACGCATACAATTACTCCGAAAAAGGGGAAAGTATGATTATCCACAGGCCTGACCCTAAGCTCTCTACAGCTGAAAATATACTTATGATGCTCAGACCCGATAAAAAGTACAGTAAAACCGAGGCCAAGGTGCTTGATGCTGCGCTTATTCTCCATATGGAGCATGGTGGCGGTAATAACTCAACCTTTACAACCCGTGTTGTAACCTCCTCAGGCTCCGATACATATTCAACCATTGCTGCAGCGATGTCATCACTTAAAGGACCTAAGCACGGTGGCGCAAACTTTAAGGTTATGGAAATGATTGCAGATATTAAGGCTAACTCTGAATACACGGATAAAGATAAGCTTGAAAGATATCTTGCAAAAATTATTGATAAAGAAGCTTTTGACGGTAAAGGTCTTATTTACGGTATGGGACACGCTGTTTACTCTTTATCTGACCCTCGTGAAAGGGTGTTCCGTGGCTTTGTAGAGGATTTGGCAAGGGAAAAGGGTAGAGAAACAGATTTACAGCTTTACGAAAATATAGAAGACCTTGCACCAAAGCTTATTGCACAAAAGCGTAGAATTTATAAAGGCGTTAGCCCTAACGTAGATTTTTACAGTGGCTTTGTTTACGATATGCTTGGTATACCACAAGAGCTCTATACAGCAATGTTTGCAATTGCCCGTATAGTTGGCTGGAGCGCACACAGGCTTGAGGAATTAATTGGTGCTGATAAGATTATAAGACCTGCATATATCAGCGTTATGGACGAAAAAACAATGGATTAATATAGTATTTCAGTTAAATATTTCTATTGTGTTTTTTAGCTGCATATTATAAAATATATTAGCATAATCAATTAGAAAAGAGGTTTGTAAAATGATTAAGGTTATTTGCAAGGTTACTTACGATACCGAAAATGCTGAGCTTATTAAAAAGAATACATTTGGTGCGTTTGGTGACCCTACAGGCTACGAAGAGAGTCTTTACAAAACAGCAGACGGTAAGTATTTCCTTTATGTTAACGGTGGTGCTGAATCACCTTACACAGAAGAAGGTATTAAAAGAATGTCTGCAGCAAAAGCCGAGGAATGGCTTAACGCTTAATTAATTACACAAAACAAAAGCCTGTTACGGATTTTTTCTGTAACAGGCTTTTACTATAGAATAATGAAAATCAAAACAATGCAAATAACGAAATAAGTATGCGTTACAATAAAGCTTTTATTTTTAAAAACAAACTTAATTTCTTCTAAAAGCTGAGAGGATTTTTTTAATTGAATTGCTTTAGCTTTGCTTGAAAGCATTTCTTTTACAATGAAAACGAGTGATAATACCTCATATATAACTGTATATAAAAGAATTGTACTTTTTATATTAAAGGCTATACCTAATGGGAATTGTAATATAAGGAATATTATTCCGAAAATCGTAAGTGGAATTTTATAAAACTTTTCTTCAAAGCCTATTTCTTGCGCAAGCACCCAGTAAAGCATAAAAAATGCCATTGTTTGAGCTGTATGCTTTGAGCCGAGTGTAATTAAAATAAAGGGGATAGCAGCATAAACAATAAATTCGTACGCTTCAAGGAAATTTACAAGCTTTGACGAAAGCTTTGTTTGAGATGTAGCCTTAAACATCTTTTTTATGTACATATCTTCGCTGATTTTACCATCTGTATAAAGCTGTTTAAGCTGTGCTACAGAAAGTGGCTTTTTAATATAATAGTGAAGCATATCAACAGTTAATAATATAAACCAAATAATTAAAAGTACTGTTAATAATTCGGAGCTTTTTGCTACTAGTCCACCATTAAGCTCAAGGTAAAGCATAGCACTTTTAAAATCTTTATACGTTATAACAAAGGCAACAGCACAGCCTAAGCCACCAACGGCACCTAACGTACACTCCATAGCCTTCCAGCTGTCAAAAAAGCCTTTATCAGCACATAATCTGATTAATTTAACAGATGATTTCTTCGCCTTATGAATAAAATATATCTGCAAAAGCTGACCAATAACCCAGCCAATTGCGCCAAATGCGCCACATATCAGTGTGAAAATAATTGAGTACCGGTTTAATTTAATAACATTAATCAGCAACAGAGAGGTGAGCATACCTACCATTGCGCCCCAGTATTCCTTGCGTGTTTTAGAAAAATAGAATTTAGGGAATATTACATCGTGAACATTAAGTGGTCGGTTAAATAAGCGCAAGCCTATTAAAGCCAATGCAGGGGTCAGTATAAAAATAAATAATAATTCAGTTAATTTATATTTTTGTGTAACAGCACAAACACCTGTTGTAAATAAAGCACCAAATACACTAAACCATAAAAAGCCTTTTAACGCTAATGCGCCAAGACCTTTTCTTAAATCGGTAGCAGGGTAGGCACTCATTGAAAATGATAGTGTTTCGCCATAGGTCATACATCCGCCAAAATACATAGCTGTTGCACCTAAGGCAGCAAATATGTAAAAATGCTCTTGTACAATAAAAACATTACTGCACAATGCAAGTATTGTACCAATAATTGCACCGGGGAGCATAGCGCCCTTTTCGCCACCTATAGTTGTACCTCGCATACCCCAAGCGTAAGAAGTCGCAGGAATAATAACAGCAAACAGTACTAAAACAGTTGTTATATTCATTTTACACCACCTTAACGTGCTTTTAGTTGATTTATTCATAATTATACTTGTTTTTATATAAAAAGTCTATTTATTTTTAAGAATAACTGTGCTAAAATAGTTGCAAGTGAGGTGCTTTTTATGAAAACAATTAACAACGGTGTTTATCCAACAATGGTAACACCCTTTACGGACGATAACAAAATAGACTACAACGGTGTAAAACAGCTTATTGATTGGTATGCCAAGAAAGGCGTAGACGGTATCTTTGCTATTTGCCAAAGCAGCGAGATTTTCTTCCTTTCATTTGAAGAAAGGCTTGAGCTTTTAAAGTTTATTATGGCAAACAAGCCTGAAGGTATGTCTATTGTTGCATCGGGCCACACATCAGATGACTTAGAGGTACAAATTAAAGAAGCAAAGGCATTTATTGAAACAGGCATTGATGCATATGTGTTTATATCCAACAGATTTGCAAAAGCTGATGAAAGCGACGACGTTCTTTTTGAAAGAATGGAATACGTTGCAAATGCTTTACCAAGCGATATATCATTTGGTGTATACGAGTGCCCTTATCCGTATAAGAGGGAGCTTACACCGTACCTTCTTAAAAAGATGGCTGAAAGTGGTAAATATACATTTATTAAAGATACCTGCTGTAATCTTGATAAAATCAAAGATAAGTTAGACGCTATCAAGGGTAGTCCGATTAAGATTTATAATGCAAACTCTGCTACAATTTTAGAAAGCCTCAGGCTTGGCTGCCACGGCTTTTCAGGTGTTATGGCTAACTTTCACCCTGATTTATACTCTTTGCTTATCAAGGCAAATGCAGAGGGGGATAATGAAAAAGCAGAGCTTATTCAAAATATTGTTGGATTCTTCTCTGTTGCAGAATGCCAATGCTACCCTGTAAACGCAAAGTATTACTTAAGCCTTGATGGACTTGATATTACATACAATGCGCGTACTCGCTCTGCAGCTGAGCTTATACCTGCTAAAAAAATGGAAATAGACCAGATGTATGCTTTAACTAAGAAGCTTCAAAAGGACTATAATTTATATTATTGATATTAGTACATACAAAAAACAGGCAAGCTTTTTTGAACTTGCCTGTTTTTAATATTTAATTTACTTTTTTACCTTTTACGAAGATTTCAATTCCTGTAGTATCTCCTGTAAGGTTATATGATTTTAGCTCACCGTTTTCCCATTCAATATCAACAGTAATGTTGCCCATTGCCTTAAGACCCTTAACACTACCGTTTTTCCACAATGACGGAAGGGCAGGAAGAAGGAAAATTTTACCTTTTCTTGATTGAAGGAGCATTTCAGCAATACCACTTGTACAGCCGTAGTTACCGTCAATTTGGAAAGGTGGATGTGCGTCAAAAAGGTTTGGATATGTTCCACCACCACGGTACCTTACAGCCTTTGAAGGAACCGGGGAAAGCTGAATATCAAGAAGCTTAAGTGCGTGGTCGCCGTCCCAAAGTCGTGCCCACATATTAATTTTCCAGCCAAGGCTCCAGCCTGTGCCATTATCACCGCGAAGCTCAAGTGAGCGAATACATGCCTGTGCTAACTCAGGTGTTTCATCGGGGGTAATAAGCTGACCGGGGTGTAAGCCGTAAAGATGAGATTTGTGCCTGTGGTTAGGCTCGTGTTCTTTAAGCTCTTTATACCACTCAAGCAGCTCACCACGTGAACCGATTTTGAAGGGAAGAAGCCTTGGAAGCTTTTCTTCAAGCTCCGATTTAAACTCATCGTCAAGCTTAAGAATATTAAGAGCATCTATTGTATTAGCAAACAACTCTTTTACAATAGACATTGTCATTGTAGTTGTTTCGCTTACAGAGCCTGCAACGCCGTCAATAAGGAATTCGTTTTCAGGTGAGGTAGACGGTGCAAGAATGAGATAGCCGTCTTTATCCTCAATAAGTAAATCAAGCATAAATTCACAGGCACTCTTCATAATAGGATATGCAGTTTCTTTTAAATATGTCTCATCTAATGTATACAAATAGTGGTTGTATATATGCTGGCAGAACCAACCACCTGCCATCTGCCAAAAGCCCCACTGTGTATCTCCTGCAGCAGGGTCGCAGAAACGCCAGATATCTACATTATGGCAGCAACAGAAGCCACGTGCATTAAATATTCTTTTTGCAGGCTCCTGACCACGAATAGAAAGCTCTTTAACAAACTGAATAAGAGGAAGGTTAAACTCTGTAAGGTTACACATTAAAACAGGCCAATAGTTCATTTCTGTATTAATGTTTACAGTATAGTTAGAGCTCCAAGGAGGGGAAAGCTTATCGTTCCAAATACCTTGAAGGTTTGTTGGTTGAGTGCCTTCACGAGAGCCACTGATTATAAGGTAACGGCCAAAGTTGAAAATAAGTGCGTATAAGCCTAAATCCTCATCGCCGTTTTTGTGGTTAATTAAACGCTTGTGGGTTGGTATATCACCCTTGTTATTTGAACCTAAATCAATTTTAACCCTGTTAAAATAGCCGGAAAATGTTTCAATTTGGTCAGCCTTTAATTCTTGGTAGCTTAAACCCGAAACATAATTAAGGTTTGATAAACAAGTGTTTTTATACTCTCTGCCTTCAAGTGCGGGGTGCTTATCAAAGCCGTTAAATGAAGTACAGGTGCAAAATACAATTGTTGCCTCTGAAGCCTTGTTTACGGAAATGCTGTCAGCATTTATTGTAACCTCACCATCAGAAATAACTTTAATAGCGCAACGGAAGGAGGTTCCCTGTAAAGCAACATCATCAGGGTAAAGCGAGCCTTCCATAGCAGCATATGTTTCCTGGTTAGCAGGGGAGTCTGACGGTGCAATACCGTCAAGGATAAGTACATCATCTTCTGTAAAAGCTCTACCCTTAAGCTTTGTTGTCATAGAAACAGTAAAGCTTACTTTTTTGCCACTATCGCAGGTTATGTGGTCAATATAAGCATTTTCATTAAAGGAAACAAAGCTTTCCCTTGTAAACTTATAATCACCACGCATATATTCAACAGTATTAATACCTGTTTCAAGGTTTAAAGCTCTGCTGTATTTCTTTTGGAAGCCTGTACTCTCATATGATATATGGATATCGCAAAGGGGCATATAGGCTTGTGAACAGTTACAAAGCACCTTATCCTCAAGTAAAAGCTTTGCTTTGTGATATTCACCGTTCATTGTTAATTCACGTGCTTTTAAAAATGCTTCGTGTGCACCGTTTTTTAAGGCACTTTCTCTTGGAAATCCTGTCCAAAGGGTATCGGCATTCATAGAAATCGTTTCTTTGTTTGTTTTGCCGTAAACCATAGCACCGATAGAGCCGTTACCTAACGGTAAAGCTTCAAGCCAGTTGCTCGCACCTTTTTTGTAAAAAAGATTTTTTGAGTCGTTTAACATAGATACACCACCAGTTAATGATAATATGTTAATATTACCTTATTTATTTAACAAAATCAATATATTTTGCATCTATAAATGTTGTAAAAATATAAAATATGTGTTATATTCTACTAAAGGAAGAAGGGAATGATTTATTATGAAAACTTTTCTTGAAAATTTTAAGGCTGCAAAGCCTGATATGACACCAACTGTAAAATATATGGTTGATACCATTACTCACATTTGTGAAAAAATCGGACCTCGTGCACCGGGCAGTAAGGAGGAATTTACTGCACAGCAATATATGGGTGACGAAATGAAGCAATGGTCCGATGCTGTAGATTATGAAGAATTTATTGTACATAGGCAGGCATTTATGGGCTTTATACCATTTACCGTTGCTATGGCAATTATTGCTACAATAGTTTTCTTTACAGATTATCCTCTTATAAGCTTTATTTTAACAATTCTCGGCTTTATTCCTCTTGTGCTTGAGTTTGTTATGTATAAGCAGTTTATAGACCCACTTTTTATCGGTCATAAATCACACAACGTTATTGCAACAAGAAAGCCTACAGGTGAGGTTAAAAAAAGAGTTATACTTGTAGCTCATGCAGACTCACAGTACGAGTGGATACTTAACTATAAGCTTGGTGGCATCGGTATGAAATGCTTCCTTATCCCGGGTGTTGTAGGCCTTATTATTTGTAGCATTGCAAGCTTAATTAAAGGTATTGTTGTTGATTTCAAGGGTATAGATACACCTGCATCAAACACATTTTTCCTTGTTGTCGGTATAATTCTTTGTATATTTATTGTTCCGTACGTAGGCTTCCTTTTCTTGCAGAGCTTTACCAAAAGTGTTCCCGGCGCGAACGATAATCTTTCAGGTTGCCTCGGCTGTATGTCTGTTTTAAAGCTTCTTGATGAAGCAGGTATCCGTTTCGAAAACACCGAGGTAAGAGTTATTCTTTCAGGCTCAGAAGAGGCAGGTCTCAGAGGTGCAAAGGCATACGCTAAAGCACACGTTGATGAGCTTAAAGGCATTGAAACAATTGTTGTTGCTTGCGATACCTTGCGTGATTTAAAGGATATGGCTGTTTACGACAGAGACCTTAGTGGTACATTAAAGCACGATGCACAGGTTAAAGCACTTGTTAAAAAGGCTGCTCTTAACTGTGGCTACGATATTCCGTATGCATCTATTTACCTTGGCGCTTGTGATGCTGCTGCATTTACACAAGCAGGCATTAAGGCTACGGGCTTTGCAGCTATGGACCCAACTCCACCAAGGTATTACCATACAAGGCTCGATACACCCGAAATGCTTTGCCCCGATGCACTTGAAGCAGGCACACAAATTCTTTTAGAAACTGTTTGTCTTTACGACCAAGAGGGTTTAGAATAAATCAATTTATGGCCGATGCTTTATGCCTCGGTCATAAGTAATTTGGAGAAGAAAATGAATTATATTATAATGGACCTTGAATGGAATAACGCCTACTGTAAAAAGAAAAAGGGCTTTATGAACGAAATTATTGAAATTGGTGCTGTAAAGCTGGATGAAAATCTTAATGTTGTAGATACCTTTTCTATGTTTATAAAAGCCCAACTTGGCAAAAAGCTTCATTCAAGGGTTAAAGAGCTTACAAACATAACTAACGATGATATCAGTAGTGGTACACCTTTTTCACAAACAATGTCATTATTTCGTAAATGGTCGGCAGGTCCGGGTAATATCTTTTTAACCTGGGGCGATACCGATATCCGTGTGCTTATTGAAAACTTTCGTTATTTTAACGGTATTTCGTTTATTCCGTTTTTAAGCAATTACGTAAATTTACAAAAGTATGCCCAGGCATTTATGAATATTTCAAAGGCTGACCAAATCGGTCTTTCGAACGCCGCAGAAAAGCTTGGTATTGATTTAGAAAACTACTCTCTTCACAGAGCGTTGGATGACAGTCTTTTAACAGCTGATCTTTTTAAAAAGATATACAATGAACATATGCTGCAGTCATATACGCTTGTTTGCGATACTGCTTTTTATTCAAAAATCACATTCAAGCCAAAGGTTATTACAGATATCAACAGTCCATTGATTGATAAATCAAAAATGCGTTGCCTTTGCGATGTGTGTGGTGGTCAATGCGAGCGTGCAAGTGAATGGCGAGTGATGAACCAAGCCTTCAGGGCAGTATTCCTTTGCAAAAAATGTAAACGAAAAATAAGGTTTACAATCAGATTTAAAGAATATTATGACAGAGTTGATATTAAATCATCCTCTGTTCCGTTTATTGAAAAGAAAGAAATAAGTGTTGTTGCAGTTGAAAGCAATGCCGACAGCACCAAACCCGATACGGAGGAATAAAAATGAAAACACCAATTATGCTTGAGCCTGTATTTAAAGAAATTGTATGGGGTGGCAACAGACTTAAAACCGATTATGGCTTTAAATCTGATTTGAACAACATTGCTGAGGCCTGGATGCTTTGCGCAAGAGAAGATGGAGACAATATTATTTTAAACGGTCCGTTTAAAGGTCAGAGCTTTACAGAATTTATTAAAGCAAATAAGGCTGTATTAGGCACAAAGGGTGCAAAATACGAGGAATTTCCTTTATTAATTAAATTTATAGATGCAAAGGCAGATTTATCTGTTCAGGTTCACCCTGATGACGAATATGCACGTGTGCACGAAAACAGCTACGGTAAAACAGAGGCTTGGTATATTCTTGATTGCGATGAGGGCGCTGAGCTTATTTACGGCTTTAATAAAGAGCTTACTGCAGAAGAATTTAAAAACTCAATTGCCGATAACACCTTCCTAAATTATGTTAACAAGGTTAGGGTGAAAAAGGGAGACGTATTCTTTATCAGCGCAGGTACACTCCACGCTATAGGCAGTGGTATTTTGTTAGCAGAGGTACAGCAAAACTGCAACACAACCTACAGAGTTTACGACTACAACCGTATGGTTAACGGTAAGCCTCGTGAGCTCCATGTAGAAAAAGCAATAGATGTTACCGATACGGTACCACCAACAAGAAATGGCGACCCTGACAGCGCACCTATAGTTGATGGCGATTCTACAGCACAGGCTCTTTGCCAATGCGAATTTTTCAAGATGGATACTCTTGAAATTAACGGTACACACTCAATAAATGTAACAGAAGAAAGCTTTGTTTCATTACTCGTTTTAAACGGTAATGCTACACTTACAGCAAATAACGAAAGCCTTGATATTACAGCAGGCAACAGCATTTTCTTACCTGCAGGCTGTGGTGATATAAAACTCAAAGGCAATATCAAGCTTTTAATCAGCACACTTTAAGATTTGGTGAGTTAAATGTCTTTATTAACTGCACAAAATTTAACATTCGGGTTTCTTGACGGCGTCTTGTTTCAAGGCGCCGCTTTTAAGGTTGAAGAAACTGACCGAGTCGGTTTAATCGGAGCAAACGGCTCAGGTAAAACCTCATTATTCAAGCTAATAACGGGGGAGTATTCTCCCCACGAGGGTGGCATTGTAAGAGGCAAGGATGTTCGTATTGGTTATATGGAGCAGTACCTTGAGTGTGATGCAGACCAAACCTTATACGGCGAGGCGCTTACTGTATTTAACGATGTTATTCAAATGGAATATGAGCTTGAAGAAATTAACCGTGCCCTTATGACAGAAAGCAGCATTGAGTTAATTGAGCGCCAGGTTTATTTGACTGAAGAAATTGACAGGCGAGACGGTCTTGTTTACCAAGCAAAAACTAAGTCTGCTTTACTCGGCTTGGGCTTTAAGGAAGAGGATTTAACACAAAGGGTTGCTAACCTTTCGGGTGGGCAACGCTCAAAGCTCTCTCTTTGTAAGCTTTTACTTTCCAATGCAAATTTACTTTTATTGGATGAGCCTACAAATAACCTTGATGTAGATGCAATCAACTGGCTTGAGGATTTCCTTTTAAAATACAAGGGTGCTTTTTTGGTTGTTTCCCATGATAGATATTTCCTTGATAAGGTTACAACCTCTGTAATGGAAATTGCCCACAAAAAGCTTATATTTACAAAAGGTAACTACACTGTTTTTCAAAAGCTAAAAGCAGAACGTGAGCTTACAATTGAGCGTGAGTTTGAAAAAACAATGACCGAAATAAAGCGTATTGAAGGCATTATTGAACAGCAAAAGCGCTTTAACCAGGCTCACAACTACGTAACAATTGCGAGTAAGGAAAAACAGATAGAAAGGCTACAAGCCACACTTGTTTACCCCGATAAAGCATTAAAAAGCATACATTTCAGCTTTAAAACAGATATAAGAACAGGTGATGAGGTGCTTACTGTAAGTGGGTTAGAAAAAAGCTTCCCCGGTAAGCCTTTATTCAAAAATTTTGATTTAACTGTTTTCCGTGAGGACAGGGTATTTCTTTTAGGACCAAACGGTTGTGGCAAATCAACCTTTTTAAAAATAATTAATAAAGAGCTTTCACAGGATAATGGTGTGTTTACATTAGGCTCCAACGTTAAAATAGGGTACTTTGACCAAAATATTGACAAGCTTGATTCAGATAAAACTGTATTAGACGATGTATGGGATATGTACCGTTTTATGACGGAAACAGATATCCGTTCAGCGCTTGCAACGTTCCTTTTTACAGGTGAAGACGTATTTAAAAAGGTATCCTCCTTAAGTGGTGGCGAAAGAGCAAAGCTTGCACTTTTAAAAATTATGCTTTCAAGGCCTAATTTCTTAATACTTGATGAGCCTACAAACCACTTGGATATTGTATCAAGAGAGGTGCTTGAAAACGCCTTGCTTGATTATGACGGAACCTTGCTTGTTGTTTCCCACGACAGATACTTTATAAATAAGCTTGCTACTAAAATTGTGCACCTTACTCACGATGGTGCTGTGCTTATTGACGGTAACTACGATACCTACGTTCAGCAAAGGGAGGAGCAAGCAACAGCTAAGGCTGTGCAGCCATCAAAGCCTACCACTAATGATTATAAATTAAGAAAAGAACAGGCGAGAGAGGAGCGCTTAAGAAAAAGCCGTTTGAAAAAGGTGGAAGAAGAAATTGCAAGGCTTGAGGCTGAAAATGAAGAGGTACAGCAAAAGCTGAGCGACCCTGAAATTGCAGGTGATTACGAAAAGCTGCTTGAATTAACTGAGCAATTAAACAACAACAAAAACCTGCTTGAAGAGCTTTATGGTGAATGGGAAGAGCTTGCACAAGAATAAAATAGTAATAATCCCAAAATCACTCACATATAAATTTGTGGGTGATTTTTTATGCGAGAAAACAAAAAGAAAAAAGATTATTTAATTTTTACATTGTTTTATCAGTTTTTAATTTGTGCAGTTTTATTTGGCTCAATATACGCCTTAAAAGTAACAAATTCAGATTTATATGATTCTATAAGGGATAGCTATTACCTTGCATCATCGCAAAAAAATATTACGGTTGATGAAGTTAGTAAATATATAGAAAAAGAGAAAAATTCAACCGTTACAGAGCCAACTGAAGAACAAAAAGCCGAACCGGTTAGCGAAAAAAAAGAAGAAAATACACTTTCTGCCACAATAGAAAAAACGGAGCAAGCTAAAGAAAGCGAAGAAACACCTGCTAATGTTTCTGTAAACTCTTATGTTTTGAACCAAAGAATGTTTTTGCCTGTTAAGGGTACGGTAACCTCTGAATTTGGCGAAAGGCAACACCCCATAACAAATGAGGAAAAATACCACGCAGGTATTGATATTGCAGCAGCCACAGGCACGCCTATACGTGCTGCATTTGACGGTGAGGTTATTGTTGCAACCTACGATGAGTGGAACGGAAATTATTTAAAAATAAAGCACGATGGTGATATATTAACCGTATACTGCCATTGCCAAAAGCTAAATGTGAAAAAAGGGGATATTGTTAAAGCAGGTGATGTAGTTGCATACATCGGCTCAACGGGCTCCTCTACAGGCCCTCATTTGCATTTTGAGTTAAGGATAGCAAACATTTCGTACGACCCAAAACCTGCCCTTGATGAGGCTATAAATGCAGTTTAAAGTAAAAAAAACAAGTGTTAAGATAAGTTTCAGCTTCTTAGCACTTGTTTTATTGTTTTTAGTTACCGAAAAATTTAAAATCTGCTTAATATCCCTGCTTTGCTCATTATTACACGAAGCAGCTCACGTAACTGCAATTGTTCTGTTAGGTGGCGAAATATCTTCCGTTTCACTCTCTGCATTAGGTGGCAATATTTCAAGAAAAAACACAAAAGCACTTTCTCTATTTAGTGAGTCAATAATATGTATTTGCGCTCCCATAGTTAATATTTTGCTGTATTTAATCTTTATAAATTACAGAAAATACACACTTTTTGCACAAATAAACCTTGTAATAGGCATATTTAACCTGCTACCTTTTTATTCCTTTGACGGTGGCGAGTTTTTAAAGCTGTTATTAACAGCCCTTGTAAATGATAGCTTTGCCAAAAAGCTTATATACATTTGCTCTGTTATAATAGCTTTACTGTTTTCAGTATTCAGCATCTACAGCTACCTATATATTTCAAAAAATATTATGTTGATTATATTTTCTGTATTTATGGTGCTATCTGTGGTACTTAAAAAAAATAATTAAAATTTATTTTGTAGGTTGTGGTTAGGGTGAAAAGAATTGTCCGAACCATGTTTTATACAG